>NZ_JBBIAR010000026.1:0-119068 GCF_054185165.1 Bradyrhizobium sp. UFLA05-109
GATGGCGCAGGGCGGCCTCGAGCCGCTGCGCCATCTCGGCGAGGTTCTGCTCGGCGCTGGAAGGCACGGCCGGCGCCTCCGCCGCCGGCCGTGCCTTCCAGCGCCGAGCAGAACCTCGCCGAGATGGCGCAGCGGCTCGAGGCCGCCCTGCGCCGGCCCGCTGGCGAGACGGTCGCGCCTCCCGTTGCGCCCGAGCCGCCCGCGGTGCGCCCGTCGCGCAACGAGGCACCTGCTCCGGCTGCGCCCGCAAAGACGAGCTTTGAAAATCTCGAAGACGAGATGGCCTCCCTGCTCGGCCGTCCGAAGCCGCCTTCGTGAGGCACTCGGCTTTCCCGCGTAGAGTTTTTTTCGTTCCTGTCCTGATTGGCGCCGCTCTCCTGGCGGCGCCTGCGCATGCGCAGGACATCAGCATCAATCTCGGCGGCCAGGGTGGCGGGGGCGTCACCGAGCGCGCGATCCAGCTCATTGCGCTGCTCACGGTGTTGTCGATCGCGCCGTCGATCCTGATCATGATGACGTCGTTCACGCGCATCGTCGTCGTGCTGTCGTTGCTTCGCACCGCCATGGGTACCGCGACCGCGCCGCCGAACTCGGTGATCATCGCGCTTGCGATGTTCCTCACCTTCTTCGTGATGGGGCCGGTCCTCCAGAAATCCTATGACGACGGCATCAAGCCGCTGGTCGCCAACCAGATCAGCGTCGAGACCGCACTCGAGCGTGCCTCCGTGCCCCTTCGCGGCTTCATGCAGAAGAACGTTCGCGAGAAGGACCTGAAACTGTTCATGGACCTCTCGGGCGAGCCGCCGCCGGCAACCCCCGACGAGCTCGCGCTCCGCATCCTCATCCCCTCGTTCATGATCTCGGAGCTGAAGCGCGCCTTCGAGATCGGCTTCCTCCTGTTCCTGCCCTTCCTGATCATCGACCTCGTGGTCGCCTCCGTCCTGATGTCGATGGGCATGATGATGCTGCCGCCAGCGGTGGTGTCACTGCCGTTCAAGCTGATCTTCTTCGTGCTGGTGGACGGCTGGTCCCTGGTAGCGGGAAGCCTGGTGCAGAGTTACGGCGGGTAAGCTGTTCGACGTTGGGTAAGCTGCGCGCCATACACCCAGCGTCATCGCCGGCTCGACCGGGCGATCCAGTATTCCAGAGACAGCGTCGTTCAACCGAGAAACGGCGCTGCCCCTACCCCTTCAGGTCATATTGCTTGCTGAGGTGATCGCCGATCTGCACGAGCATGGCGACGCATTCGGGGTAGCCGGGCTTGTCGATGGTCGACTGGTCGGATTCGTCGCGGAACTCCCAGCTATTGCCATCGCGGAGAACGATGATCTTCATGCCGTCCGAACAATCGGCATGGACCTTCAATTCGGCTTTCGCCATGGCGATTAGTTCGGCTTCGGTCTTGACGGGCTTGCTCATACAATCCCCTCCCGGCATCGGCGTGGACCCGCGCCTTGAGCCGCAAATTGCCGCCTTGGCGGGTGGATGTCGAGAGGTCGAAGGTAGGAGATGGCCTAGCGGGTCATCTTGATCTGCCTCACGGGCGGGATCGCGGGCAGCGAACCGGTGTGCTCGGTCTCGTCCTTGGCCTGCGGCGGCATGGGCGCGCGGGCGGTGGCGTCGGGGAAGCGCTGCTTCATCTCGCGCAGGAAGCCGTCGAGCGTGTCGACGCTGGCAGCGAGCTTGGCGATCTCGGCGAATTCGGCGCTGGAGGCGGCCGCCGGCTTACTCGCAATATCGAAGGCGAGCCGGTCGGAGCTCTCGCTCATCAAGGGCGCGTATTTCTCGCGGAACCGAGACAGCCCGATCGCATCGTCGGCAAGCGCGTAACCGACGGCGGCGCGGATCACATCGCTCTTCTCGACCGCATTGAGCGGCTTGAAGTCGCGAAAACGCTCGCCGTAGTAGAGCTCGATCTGCTCGGCGGATTCGCGCCAGCGCCGCGCCGCCCAGAAGATGTCGGAGCGAAGGCGAATGGCCTCGCGGCCGGTGACGTTGGAGACGATGTCGAGCGCGAGGTCATGGCGGCCGACGTCGCTCTGCGCGCGCGCCTCGAGCAGCAGACGCTGCTGGCGCAATTCGCCGGAGAGATCGCTGATGCGGCTCGCGCGCAGCGCCGAGATCGCCATGTCGGGCTTGCGGTTGGCGAGATAGACCATCGCAAGGCGGGCCGCAACCTGCGCGCGCGCCGCGCCTTCCAGGCGGTGATCGACCTGGTATTGCAGGAGCTCGGCGGCCTGGTCGAGCAGGTCGATGGACGCCAGGCGATCGGCAAGCTTGCGTATCAGCTCGTCGCCGCGCCGGCCGATCGGCGTCAGCTCGCGGAACTCGTAGAACATCCCGAGCGCCTCGATCGGCGGAAGATCGTCGCCCTTGGAGCTCAGGAATATCTGCGCGAACAGCTCCTGCGCAAGATCCTGCGCCTGACGCGAGGCGTCCGCATTCGGCTGGAGTTTTGTCGCGGTGCGGGCCGCGGCGAGCGCATCGCGGTAACGGCCCATGTCGGCATACATCCGCGCCAGCATCTGGAGCGTCTTCACCTCGATGGCGTCGCCGCGCCAGGTCATCGCGAGCGTCTCGAGCTCACGCAGCGCATCATCCTTGGTGATCTCGTCGCGCTTCTGCCGCAGCGCGACCTCGAGCTGCTTGGCTTCGGCGGCGGCCGGCCGGTCGTCCGAGCCGACCGCGAACTTGTAGTCGTCGAGCGCGTCCTTGTCGTGGCCGAGCGCTTCGGCGAGCCTGCCGCGCAGCACCGCAAAGGACGGCGCCATGTCCGGCGGCACGCCGACGACCTCGAGCTCGCTGCGCCGCTTGGAGGCGCCGGCATAGTCCTTCACTTCGAGCGAGGCCCGCATCGCATCCATCGTCACGATGCGCTGGACGTCGAGCGGCAGCGAGGCGATGGCGAACTCGACATTCTTGAACTTTTCGCGCGCATCCGCCCATTTGCCCTGGCGCGCATAGGCGAGCGCCTTCCAGAGCTGCGAGTCATGGCTGTTGCCGATCACGGGATTGGAGAGATCCTTCAGCCCCTGCCCGGGACGCCCGATCAGGATGCTCGCGATCGCATGCATGATCAGCGCCGAGGATTCCTCCTTGTTGAGGGGATCGGCCAGCATGACGTCGGTCATCGCCTTGGCCTCGTGATACATGCCGCGCGACATGTAGAAATGCGCGAGGTCAAGCCGCGGGATCGAGCGCTGCGCCGGCTCGACCGCCGCGATCGCTGCGACCAGCGCGCTCTGGCGGTTCATGAACAGCTCGGACTGGCCCTTGCGCCACTCCTCGATGTTGAAGACCGGCCGCACCGCGGTCGGCGCGCGCTCGGCGGAGACGTCGACCGGCGAGAGCGTCAGCCCCCCCTTCTTGCCGAGGATCACCTTGTCGGAGCCAACCTCGACGCCGACCTCGTCGGAGTTTGGACGAATGGCGATGCCGTGCGCGGATTCGAGCAGCGAGAGATCGACCAGGTCCTGCCGCTTGATGAAGCCGCGCACCGGCCGCGGCGCGGTGACGACGTAAAGCGTGTCGCCGGCGTCGGGATCGGTCAGCTTGTGCAGCAGGCCCGGATTGGCGAAGGGGATCGCAATATTGGCGAGCGCGGGGTCAGTGATGTTGCGCATCATCATCAAGGGCAGCGGCGTCGCCTGGATCTTGTCGGCGAGCGTCAGGAGCCAGTTGGTCTCCTTGCCGTTCTCCTCGCTCGACAGCGAATAGACCAGCGGCCGGTTGAGGCGGATGCGGATGGCCTGGCCCTTGTCGAGCGGCGTGCGGCTGACCTCGCCGATCATCGCGCCGCCCTTGGCGCGGATCGGCTCGACGTCGATGGCTTTCTGTGTATCGAATACGAGCCAGACGGTGTCGCCGCGACGGAATGCGGCGGCGGGTGTCGAAACCGAGAGCGGGAACGCCACGCGCAGCCCGTCGCTGTCGCGGCGGGCGTCGACGCTGGGCGCGGTGTCCTGCGAGACGGCCGGAGGCGGCACCTCGACGGCCTTCGCCATGTCCTTCGGCGCGTCCACGACCGGCTCCTTCGGCGCTTCGGCGGCCATCGGTGCCATCGGTTTTGGCGCGGCGGCCTCGGCGACCGGCGGCGCAGGTTTCGGCACCTCGGCCGGATGCGCAGCTTCAGCCGCGACAGGCTCGGGCGCGGCCTGCACCGGCGCGGGCTTCGGCGCCTCGGCAGCCGACGGCGCGCCGGCAGTCTCGGGCTTCACCACGATCTTGGCCTCGCGCGCGATGGTCTCAGAGGTCGGCGGCGCGATCTCGCGTGGCATCTCCTTCTTCTCAGCCGCCGCGTGCGATCCTTGCGCCGCGGCCGGCTTTGCCGGTGCCAGGACCTGCTCGGCCGTCGTCGCGGCCTTGTTCTTGTCCGGCTGGAAGGCGACGTCGACGACATAATTCTTGTCGTCGCGGAAAGAGTGCACGTCGGCCTCGCCGATCAGCGTGATCTCGACATTGGTCTGGTCGATGTCGGCCTTCTGCTTGATCGAGGCGACGTTCGGCGGAGCTGCCACGACCGCATCAGCGAGATCGAAGTTGAGATTGGCGTTGAAGGCGAGCGTCAGCTTCTGCTCGTTGAGCACCGAGGACACGCCGACACCGTCGGGCATCTCGAACACGAAGCGCACGAAGGTCGGCTGCACCGACGCGCGAACGCGGATCGGCGGGCGCTTCTTGGTCTCGGCGGCCACGCGTTGGGCGCGCAGCGCACGCTCGGCAGCGCGCGCGCGCTCGGAGAGTTCCTTCACCACGTCCATCGGCAGGCTCGGCGGTGCGCCCTTCCAGCCCTCGGGCAGAAGGTCTACGAAGGTCCGCTCACCGGCGTTCATGGTGTTGACAGTGACACGGCGCGCCAGCGACAGCCGGATCGCGCTGCCGTCAGGATCGCGCCGCGCGGAGTTGACGTAGTCGGGTGCGCCTTCCGGAATGCGATCGACCGGTACATCGACCGGTCGCTCGAAGCGGATGATCAGGATCGATCCCGCAGTCGTCACCTCGGACGAAACGTCCTCGCCGAGCTTGATGACGAGGCGCGCAAAGCCGCCGCCGGCCGAGAACGTCGCCTCACCTCGCACCGGCTCGGCGCGCGCAGGCGATACCAATCCAATCAGCAGGCAGGCAGCCAGCACCGCAACGCAGCTGGCATAGCGGCGCGCGCCCAGCGCCGAGGTCAGTACCAAGGCACGGGCTTGCGACCAAAATCCAGCGGCAGCCTGTCGCGCCATTGGCGGCATTTCATCCGGTCCGACGATTCATTGCCGGCAATGGGGGCCGGCGCGTGCCCTCGACTTTAAGGTTTCGCCAATTAAGGACTTGTTAATGCTGTCGGATTGATTTGACCTGCACTCGCCGCGCCGCACCATCGTTCCCGAAACGGCCAGTCCGGGCCTCCAGCCTATCGTCAGTTCGCTCCATCGGTCGCACGTTGAGGGAGCGCCGCCCCGGCGCCATTCTGCTATAGTGCGGACATGACGATCGGGATCGCCGGCCCCGGCCAGAAGGCGCCGCGGCGCAGTGCTGCGGTGGGGTTCATTATCGCGGCCATCGCCGTCGTCATTGGTCTGATCCTGCTCGCTCTCGTGAGCGACGTCCTGGTCGACTGGATGTGGTTCGCCTCGGTCGGCTACAGGCAGGTCTTCTGGATCACGATCGGCGCCAAAACCGCCGGCTTCCTTGTCGTTTTCGCAGCGACAGCCACCATCTTGTGGCTGAACGCGCGGATTGCGCTTGGTCTTGCCGGGCGGCGACCCCGATTGCCTGCGGCCTTTGTCCCAACACTTGCGGCCTCTGCGTCTCAGCCTGATCCGCTTGAATTCCTGCGCGAGCGACTGCCGTGGCGCGGCGTGATCGCCGTCAGCAGCGGCTTCTTCGGCTTGCTTGTCGCCTGGGGCGAGGTCGGCAACTGGATCACGCTGCTCAGGTTCATCTATCAGGTGCCCTACGGCAGCAACGATCCCCTGTACGGCAAGGATATCGGTTTCTACCTGTTCTCCCTACCCGCCTTTGTCGCCATCAAGAACTGGGCAATGCTGACGCTCGTCTTGAGCGCACTGTTCGCTGGATTTGTCTATTGGGTGCATGGCGATATCGAGGACCGGGCCCAGCGAATGTCGCCGGCGGCGATCTCCCACGGTTCGGCGCTGCTTGGCCTTTTCTTCGGCCTGAAGGCGTGGTCCTACGGCCTCGACCGCTACCACCTGCTGTTCGGCGACAACGGCGTGGTGGTCGGCGCAGGCTATACCGACGCCAACGTCGAATTGCCGGTCCTGTGGATCCTGATCGCGCTGTCGATCGTCGCCGCCTTGGCCGCATGGGCTAACCTGTGGGTGCGCACCTACCGCCTCCCCACCGCCGCGATTGCGCTGCTGTTCAGCGCCGCATTCCTGCTATCGGGCATCATCCCCGCGGTTTTTGAACGGTTCTATGTCAAACCAAACGAGCTGGACTGGGAGCGTCCCTACATCGAACGCAACATCGCGCTGACCCGGGAGGCCTACAATCTCAATCGGATCACACCGAAGCCGTTCCCTGCGGACCAGACACTGACCTTCAGCACGCTCGAGGCCAACAAGGCTACGATCGAAAATATAAGGCTGTGGGATTGGCAACCATTGGCCGACACTTACGCGCAATTGCAGGAGATCCGCACCTACTACAAGCTGCGCAATCTCGATGTCGACCGCTACTGGCTCGGCGGCACCTACCAGAGCGTGATACTCTCGGCGCGCGAGCTGAATTCCGAGCTTCTGCCGCCCAACGCGCAAACCTGGGTCAACCGCCACATCCTGTTCACCCACGGCAATGGTGCGGTGATGAGTCCGGTCACCCAGAAGAGCAGCGAAGGGCTTCCGCTGCTCTATCTGCACGACGTTCCTCCGGTCGCGCAGGGAGGTCCCGACATACGCGAGCCGCGCATCTACTACGGGCAGCAAACCGAGGACTACGTCATCGTCAAGGCAACCGTGCCGGAGTTCGACTATCCGAAGGGGAAGAACAACGTCTATGCGTCCTATGACGGCGTCGGCGGCGTTCCGCTGTCGAGCATAGTACGGCGACTGATCTTCGCCCACCATTTCAACGACGTGAACCTGTTTCTTTCAGACTACATCGGCGACGGCAGCCGGATCATGATCCGACGCAACATCCAGGAGCGGGTCAGCACGATTGCCCCCTTCCTGATTCTGGATCGCGATCCTTACCTCGTCGTCAGCGAGGGCCGGCTGTTCTGGATTCAGGACGCCTACACGACCAGCGAATACTTTCCTTACGCGCAGCGCGCGTCCGGCCTCAACAATCTCAACTACATCAGAAATTCGGTGAAGGTGATCATCGATGCCTATAACGGCACCGTCGACTTCTATCTGATGGACCAGGCAGACGCGATCGCTGCGACCTATCGTCGAATTTTCCCGGCTCTCTTCAAGCCGTTCACGGCAATGCCGGCCGATCTGCAAAGGCACATTCGCTATCCCGAGGACCTGTTCCTCATCCAGGCTCGGCTTTTCCAGACCTATCACATGGAATCTGCCGATGTTTTCTACAATCGCGAGGACCTCTGGCAATTCCCGCGCCAGCCGGCCGGCGATGGCATCTCTTCAATGGACGGCACGACCGCGATGGCGCCCTACTACATCATCATGCGGCTGCCTGGCGAATCGCAAGCCGAGTTCTTTCTGATGATCCCGATGGTACCGAGCCGCCGCGACAACATGATCGCATGGCTCGCTGCGCGCTGCGACGAGCCCGGCTATGGCAAGCTGATCGTGTACGAATTTCCCAAGGAGAAGCTGGTCTACGGACCATTTCAGATCGAGGCGCGCATTCATCAGAACACGGAGATATCCCAGCAGATCTCGCTGTGGAACCAGATGGGATCGCGGGTGATCAGAGGAAACCTCCTCGTGATCCCAATCGAGAATTCAATCCTCTACGTGTCGCCACTGTATTTGCGGGCCGAGCAAGGGCATTTGCCTGAGCTGAAACGGGTGATCGCCGCCTATGGCGAGCACGTCGTCATGAAGGAAACGCTTGAGGAGGCTTTGTCGGCACTCTTCGCGAACAGCGGTCCCGCAACGGCAGTGCCGGGTTCGACCGCAGAGTTGCCCAGCGAAGGAGCCGCGGCAGCACGCGCGCAGGAGGCGCTAGCCCACTACAATCAGGCCATGGAGCGATTGAAGTCCGGTGATTGGGCAGGCTTCGGCAAGGAGATCGATGCGATGCGCAGCCTGCTCGAAGACATCCGCCGGCAATCAGGCGGTCCGTGAGGGGCCCGGCCGATCGAAGTCCGCCATTCGCCTCACGCAGCCGTCGTCACGACAGCCGATGACTTCCGCAGGGTCAACAGTTCGCGACCCACGGTTGTCTTGAAAACAAAGGCCCGCCCCCGAGTGTGGGGAAGAACGGAAAGATTCAAGAGTTGGAGGCGGGCCATAAGAGCATGCCTACTCCAAAGCGGCGGGCGGAGTCCGTAAGCCAGCGCCCGTCACGTCATGACGCAGGTGAAGTCTAAGCACCATCGAACCTGCTTGAATACAGGATTTTGATACCTCGACAGTCAGTCCATGTGCGCGACCGCGGGCCGCAGCATCTACCGCACGCCGTAGCGCGCGAAATCGTCGCCAATCCTGGGCTGAATTGTCTCTGCCGCCACGATATCGGCATCACCGCCAGCCTTGTCGCCTTGTTTGAGCCGGGCGAGGCCGCGACCATAAAGCGCACTCGCCAGCTTCGGCTCGAGCCGCAGCGCCGAGCCATAGTCATCGATGGCCGCGGCGAGCTGGCGCATCTTCAGGTGCACAAGAGCACGTGAATCGTACGTTGCCGCATTGCTCGATACCGATTGAAGCGCCTTGTTACAGTCGTCGAGCGCGGCCTGCAGAGCGCCCAGCATGGCTCGGGCCCAACAGCGTCCGCTCCACGCGCCCGCCAGATCTGGCCGCACACGAATGGCCTGGTCGTAATCCTGCGCCGCACGATCGTACGCGTTCTTTCGCAGGTTGGCCTCTGCACGGTTCGCGAAGGCCTCGGCGTAGTTAGGATTGAGCTTGATGGCCTCATCCAGAGACCCGATCGCGAGGTCGTATTCGCCTTTCATCAGCTGGGCCACACCGCGGTTGTTGAAGGCTTTGACGTAGCCCGGATTAAGCTCGATCGATCGATCGAAATCGCGGATAGCGCGGTCATAGTCTCTCGTTTCGGCATAAGCGTTGCCACGATTGTTATAGGCGATGGCCAGGGCCTTCGTCGCGCTTCCGTGCGCGTCGATGAAGGCGGTACAACCATCAATTCGCGCTTCGAGCGATTCACGCGCGACGCTGTTGCACTGCTCAATCGTCTTGAGATAGCTCCCCTCCTGCTTCGGCGCCTGTGCCACCGCCGGCAGCTCGAGCAATAGCAGGACGAGACCAGACGCCACGACGCCGGTGATGGTTCCTGTCGCGCTCGGCCTCATATCAGGATCCCCGATCACGGATTGGGAAGTCTCTATCCGTGGTGAAGGCTTCTAGCACCGTCGGCAGATGTTCAAGTTGAGCTTGCGGTCGGCTTTCTGTTCGGATGGCCCAGTGGATGCTGCGGATTTCTTCGTCGTCTTGCTCTTGCCCTCTTCGATGAGGGTAGAAAACTTCACCGACCCGTTATCGGAGATCTCGACATGGGGTATGGTGCCTCGGATGCCCATTGTGGCGACCGGGGTGTCGATCTTCATGTCACCAGTTTTCGCGACCTTGCCAGCAACGAAGGTGAACGTCCCTTTGGCCAAGCTGAAGAAAGTCGAATTGGACTTTCCGTTTGGGTCGTAGACGTACTCGTCCAAGGTCATGTGCGCATTGCTCGACAGATTGAACGAGCTGCCGTCGGTAAAGTTGATGCCTATTCGACCGTCATTCGCCGTCCGCACCACGTCCCCCAGATAGACGAGATCGCCAACTTTCGTCTGATTGGCTTGGGGGGGCAGGTTGGCCTGAACAACGACCGCATTCGCGTGCTCGATCGTGACGGAGCCCGCGGCGGTTACGACCTTCCCGATTGGCTGCGATGAAAAGTTCTGAAGAGCAGGCTTGGCGGAATCGACCTGCGCACGCGCAGCTTCGGGCAAAAAGCCGGCGAGCGGGAGAATGAAAGCGACCACCAATCCAAATATCGAATGTGCACGCATGACCTCCCCCTTCATCGAGAAGATCTTCGTTTCAAATCCTGCGGCTTTTCCGAACTCGCAAGTACAACACCTTATACTATAATTTAATTGTTGTTAAATCCACCCCGCCGGCCTATTTTTGTTCCGCAGATCCGGAATACCGCGAAAATTGCACTACCTCTCATTTGGAAACGCAAATCGCTTCGATGGAAGGGGCCGGACTCCCCGCGAGACGAAAGTGGTTCACGGCGACCTCGCGCTGAACGCGTCTCTTTCTTGAATCGACTTGGGTCATCTCAATCAGGATTTCGGCGGGCAAGCCTTGGGCTGCCGGCGCCATGATTTGTTGATCTCGTGGCGAGGGCAGATCAGAACGAAAGAAAAAAGGCGCCGCGCCGAGTCTGAGTTCCTCGACTGACGAGGTCGAAGGCTATGTTAGTTGCGTCCGGCGTTGAGGCCGGAGACGTGACCTCCGTGGTCGCGCCTCCGAAGATAATCGGCACCGTTCACACGGCGATCGGTTGCGGCATCCTGAGGCGTGCGAGCGGCGTCGCCACCCAGATCGTGGTTGGCGATCCACTCTGCCTCGGTGACGTGATCGAGACTGCCGCCGACGGGCAGGTCGGCATCCGCTTCATTGACGACACCATTTTCAACCTCTCCAGCGACGCTCGCATGGAGCTGAGCGAATTCGTCTGCGATTTCGACGGCACCTCGCGTTCGGCCCTGTTCACGATATCCAAAGGCACCTTTGCTTTCGTTGCCGGCCGGTCGGCCAAGAGCGGTGCCCTCACGCTCGAAACCCCGGTCGGGAGCATTCGCGGCCGGATCCATACGGGCGGGTTCGGAATACTGACGCTCGGAGCATTGATGTTCTCGATGCTGAAGGGTGCCGAGGCCGCGGACGCGAACATCACGTTCCTGGACAATGACAGCATCACGTACAAGGACGTCGAGCACGGCACGTTCGAGCTCGTGACCAAGGAGGCGATCCCGCGACACATCATTGTCGAGGATCCCGGCGAGACGGTCGTACTCAACAAGGTCGGGTCTTCAGTCAGCATCAGCCAGGTCGCCAATACCCCGGCTCGCATGGAGGAGCTCCAGGCGGCGGAGCATGACGTGTGGGCCAATCTCTCGAGGGAGATCGGGCCAAAGGGCTCCGGCACGACTCCCTTCCCGGAGGGGCTGCCGTTGGAGCCAATCAATTTCACAGAGCCTGATGCTCCTGCGCAGCTACATTCGCTTCCGATCATACTGCCTAGCACCATCGTCGTTCCCGAGATCTTTCATTCGCCGCCGACGTTCAATATTCAGTCGGGACCGGTCGAACTCGATACGGCGGTGTTTGACAACTTCACTGCGACCAGCGGAACGTTCAGCGCGAGCAGCGCCAGTGGCGCGCCGCTCGTCTTCGGTATCAGCGGCGGGACCGTCGGCGATACGGTCCTGGCTGGAGTGACATATGATGTGTCGAAAGGCAGCCCCTATGGCACGCTCTATGTCAACAGCGCCAGCGGCGCCTATACCTTCGTACCAAACAGTGACGCGATCAACGCGCTGACGGCGCCCACGACGGATCCTTTTGTCATTACGGTCTCGGACGGCAACCAGTCCACTTCTCAGACCTTCACAATCAGCATCGATGGCGTCAATGACGCCGCCATCATTTCCGGCGTCACGACCGGTTCGTCAGTCGAAGCGGGCGGCGTTGCCAATGCCGCGACCGGAACACCGAGCGCGACAGGCACACTCACCGATAAAGACGTCGATAATACGCCCAACACCTTCACAGCCGTGAGTTCGCCAAAGGCCAGCACGGGCGGCTACGGCACGTTTACGGTGACGGCGGCGGGCGTCTGGACCTACACGGTCGACAATGCCAACAGCAAGGTGCAGGCGCTCAATGTCGGCGACACGTTGACCGACACATTCACCGTGACGACCATCGACGGTACGCCGCAGGTTGTGACGGTCACCATCCACGGCGCCAACGATGCCGCGATCGTCTCGGGCGACACGACCGGCTCCGTGACCGAGGCTGCCGGCTGCAATCCGGGAATTCCGACCGCGACCGGCACGCTGACCGACACCGACGTCGACAATACGCCCAACACCTTTGCGCCGATCGTCTCGCCCGAAGCTGGCCACTACGGCACCTTCACGATGACGGCGGCCGGCGTCTGGACCTACACGCTCGACAACAGCAAGTGTGCAGTACAGGCGCTCAATGTCGGCGACACATTGACCGACAAGTTCACCGTGACCACCATCGACGGCACGCCACAGGTAGTGACGATCACCATCCATGGGGCCAACGATCCCGCCATCATCTCCGGCAAGACGACCGGATGCGTGATCGAAGCGGCCGGCTGTAAGCCGGGTATGCCGACCGCGTGCGGCACGCTGACCGACACTGATGTCGACAATCCGGCCAACACGTTCACTGCGGTGTGCTCGCCCGAGGCCAGTGCGAAAGGCTACGGCACTTTCACAATGACGGCGGCGGGCGTATGGACATACACGCTCGACAACAGCAACAGTGCGGTGCAGGCGCTCAATGCCTGCGACAAGCTCACCGACACCTTCACTGTGACGACGATCGACGGCACGCCGCAGGTCGTCACGATCACCATCCACGGCGCCAACGACCCCGCC
The DNA here is from genome assembly GCF_054185165.1 of Bradyrhizobium sp. UFLA05-109. Taxonomy (NCBI): domain Bacteria; kingdom Pseudomonadati; phylum Pseudomonadota; class Alphaproteobacteria; order Hyphomicrobiales; family Nitrobacteraceae; genus Bradyrhizobium; species Bradyrhizobium sp. UFLA05-109. The sequence goes on from NZ_JBBIAR010000026.1 coordinate 12,797, forward strand.
ATCATCTCCGGTACCACCACGGGCTCGGTAACCGAGCCCCTCTGCAAGACTCCGGAGGCACCGAAGGCCACCGGCACGCTCACCGACACCGACGTCGACAATCCGGCCAACTCGTTCACGGCGATTTGCGCGCCAAAGTGCAGCACGCACGGCTACGGCACCTTCACAATGACGGCGGCGGGCGTCTGGACTTACTCACTCGACGAGGACAATTGCGCGGTCCAGGCGCTCAAGGCATGTGACACGCTGACCGACACCTTCACGGTGACCACGATCGACGGCACCCCGCAGGTTGTGACGATTACCATCCACGGGGCAGGCTTCCGGGACCTCGACAACCCAGCCACCGCAACGCAAACGGATCCGCCACCAACCGACGGGACATCGAAACAAGACGGCACAGCTGGCGGAAGCGACGCCAGTCAGACACTTCACTCGGCAGCCAGTCCAGCCTCAACGAACGACGCCAGCCAAATCGACGTGGCCGCGAGCAGTTCCAGCAGCACGACGACGACCGGCAAAAGCGGGGACAACATCAGCCAGGCTGAATCGAAGCCTGAGACGATCAGCAGGCTTGATGCCGACCATCTCGCCAACAGCGACCATTTTGTTTTTTCGTTCGCGGCCAATCCGGTCTCCAGTGCAGGAAGTGAGCAAGGCATCGCGCCCACTCAGACCGCCGCGGATCATTCTGAAGCGTCAGATCCAGCCCCCCCGCTCCCGGACTCACACCCTCTGGCAGTGCTCAGCGCTGAAGAGGTCTTTCGCTTCAAGGTCGAATTGGCCGATGCCAAGGGCCCGGGCGCCATCGGGTTCGCAGAGCTGCCTCCTACCCCTTCGTCGGTCGATGCAAACGCAGCACACCCGGGACTTCTCCGAGCCCCAGCAGTTGAGCCGCTTGCGCCTGGGCACGACTTCGCTGATCCGCCGATTGCCGTTCATGAGGCAACCGCTCTGCCCGCCTTTCATCATGAACTGATGGTTTGAAAAATTTCGACCGGCGGACTGCTTTGCCGCAGGTTCCGATCGAAACAAAATTTGATCATAGGCCTGAGGAAAACGTGAATATTCCCCAAAAGTGACTTGATCTTTTCTACCTCTTATCCTGGGTGAATTTGTGGATGGGTAAGCAATAATGACCGATCAACAATTGGCACTTGATGCGATTAGCGAAGCTCAATCAATCCTCGAAGAATATCTCCAGCCGCGACCTCAGAGCACTGAGCGTGTTCTCGATAAGCTGATCGAAGTTCTCGAACGTCCAGACTTGGTCGTTGCCGTAAATCGCTTACAGCAGCGAAACAGTTCCTTTACAGACCGATGAGGAACCAGCTCCCATCGGTCGCCCTTGCCGCGTGCGCGGCCTGGCTTTTGCCAGCCGGCATACCCGCTGTCGTGGCGAAGCAGCAATGCAGCAGCGCGATACCTTCGTCGACGCAGGGACGCTGGTGGTCCTACCGCATCATCGACGGACGGAAATGCTGGTACGAGGGCAAGCCGATGTTTCCTAAATCGGAGCTGGAGTGGCCGAAGCAGAATTCGGCACGACCAGTTATGGATGCGGACGCGACAGGCGCGGTGGCAGCAAGTCCGACCAATCCATTGAACTCGCAAGCTTGGGCCGTGGACTACGACACTTTCGAAGCCCGCTGGCGCGCTCGTATCGGAGATCGCTGACCCAAACCAGACCCGGCACCGCATCGGGGCTCATTCAATGCCTCACAACGTCGTGTGTTGATCGCGAACTTTGGTTATTTGGCAAGGCTCCTTCAATGTGGCCTGCCGATCCAATCCGACGAGCCCTGGTGCCGGGAACAAACGTCATCGTCACTGTCATCCCCCTCAGACTCAGAGGGCGGCAATGCGTGCTGATGACTCAAGGTCGATGTCCAGGCGGACGTCATCGCCGCGATCAGCAGACGATTGATGGCCTCAATTGCGCGCTCCGCTATGGATGAGCAGTGGTTCATCGCTCCCTCCGCGCCGCTGATTAGCGAATGGCCCCACGCTAGTCCCAGTGTGCGCTGTGCGACTGTCGTCCATCTCACATTTGTGCGCGTCAACTGATCGCACGTTCAGAACGTGAAGCGCCATCTGACTGCATCTGCAACGCGAGGCAGGCGCTTCGTCACGCACTTCATGAGCGAGAACGATCTACGCGGTAAGGTTTTCCAAGCGCGCCCGCTCAACCATTGAGATGTTGCTACCGGTGCGCGACTCAGAATGAAATAGCGTCGTGACGATCCGATTTCGATTGATCAGGCGGGGGCTCGATCGATGCGCGGGGAAGCCAATTGCATCATATGCAGCAGGGCAAGAGCACTCATAGCTCTCGTTCCAGTCGCCAGGGGATATGCTCTGAAGGTCTACGAGTGCTCCTGTTGCCATAGCACTCTGCATCTGGTGACGCGTGTCACGAAGGCGGAGCTGATCGAGCAACGATGCGGGACGCCGCTTCCCGTCGGAAAGTGGTTCGACGCGACGGCTGCCAGAATCGGAGGTCGCGGGGTTCAGCCGCGGGTCGCGAACTAGACAAACGGTCTGGACGCGCCTTAGCCGAACGACCTCATGATCTGAGACAGCATCGCAGTTGCGCCTCGGGTATACCGGGCGCCGAATAATTGCTCGTCCACGTAATGAAGCGCGAGGAGAGCAACAAGTGCGGCCATTGCAACTCTCATGCGGAGAAGCATGCGCCGCAGAAGCTAATGGCGCCTTAATCCAGTCTCGCAGCGACCGATGTTGCACTGCAGAGAAACGCGGGACGGAGGGGAGTGGTGCGCTGAGCGAGTGGTCATGGGCGAACCAACAACGCCTCGGATTAGCCGCCAACACGCCCGAATCACAGACGCAGATTGGCCTCGCCGGGGGCTTCGCTTGCGTATTGAGGTTCGCCGGCTCCGCTCCACCGCGAACTTCAGCCCCCAGCCCCATCGCGGTGGAGCGGGAAGCCCCTCCATGTCAATTCGGCTTTTGCGTCGGGCGCCCCTCGATCTTGGGCAGATCGGCCGCATCGGCAGAGCGGTCTCCTCCGCCACCGGCGCGGCGGGCCATCTCGACCGTCAGCCGCTCGGCAGCCTCGGGCTGCATCAAGCCCATGATGTCCGACATCTTGCGCGGCGCAATCTGCGTCGCGATCTCGATCAGCACACCCATCTCCAGGCGATCGAACACACGCGCGGCGTCCTTGGGCTTCATGCTCTCATACATGGTCACGAGGCCTTTCAGGCGCTGAGCTTCCGCCGCCTTCTGCTCGGCCGCTGTGGCGGAGATGCGGGATTCCACCGCCTTCATCTCCTCGACCTTGGACTCGATGCGCTTCTCGGCCGCCTTCAACAGGCTCTCGCGAATGTCGATCTCGCGCTGGCGCGCTTCGAGCTCCTGGCGGCGGTTCTGCAAGCGCTCCAGAATCGCGCGCTCGGCGGGCGAGGTCTGCTCGCGGGATTCTTCCGGCTTGATTACCTGACCTTCGGGCTTGGTCTCGGGCGCGGCCGGTTTCGGCGCATCCTCCTTGGACGCCTCCTTCGGCGCGCCGTGCGTCGAGCCGGTGATGTCGGGGTCTTCGCGGCCGGTCGGGAAGTTGAGGTTCTCCTGAGCCCAGGACTTCTTGGTCGTGTTCGGCTGATAGTCGAACACATAGCCGCCGTTGATCACGAGGCCCGCGACCTTCAGCGTGGCGAGGGCGGCGACTGCGATCAGTACGACGGGAATGACGCGGATGTTACGGAAGGATTTCATAGCGACTTTATGCGGCAATCCCGTTGGATCTTCTGCGCTCGGTGAAGGCTTCTGCAGCCGCCGCCACCGCCTTCGCCGCCGAGGGCTTGGCGACCGGGGCTGCTGCTTCCGGATTCGTCACGGGGCGTGCGGCGATGGCGATCTTGGAGAGGCGCCGAACCACGTTGTCGGCCTCGCCGAGCTGGCGGTAGAGCTGGTCGGACATCTGTGTTGCGGCGGCGAGCTGGCTGCCGAGATTTTCGTTGACGTCGCGAACGGCGAGCTTCAGCCCGCCGATCGCACGCTCGGCGATCTCGGTCGCGGTGATCAACTCGGCGATGACGGCCTTCAGCGAATGCTCGTCCGCCTTCAAACGTGTCAGCCGCTTGTTGAGCAGGATGCAGTAGCCGATCGTCAGCATCAGGAGGATTGCGACCAGCATCTCGATCGCCATGCCTAAGGAGTGGTTCATGGTGCCTCCATCATCTTGTTCTGCTCGTCGGCCTTCTCGAACATCGCAAGTGTCGTACCTGGCTTGCGCAGGGGTTTCGTCACACGGATCGCGACGCGGTCGCCGACGCGTCCCATCCGCCCTTCGGTGAGCGTGACGCTGCCGCAGCGTACGGTCACGTTGGCATCCGCGCGCATGTCCAGTGGCAGCGTGTCGCCGACCTTGAGCCGCATCAGTTGCTTGAGCGGGATGTCGGCCTCGTAAAGCACTGCGTCGACCGCGATCTCGGCCTGCACGATCTCGGTCGCGAAATGACCTTCCCAGATCGTGTCGCGGCCGAACTTCTCGCCCATGAACATCTGGAGCAGGACGCCCCGGATCGGCTCGATGGTCGCGTAGGGCAGCAGCAATTCGATGTTGCCGCCACGATCTTCCATGTCGATGCGCAGGCGCACCAGGATCGCGGCGTTGGCGGGACGGCTGATCGCGGCGAAACGCGGATTGGTCTCGAGGCGGTCGATCGTGAAGGTCACCGGCGACAGCGGGCGGAATGCCTGTTCGGCATCGGCCAGCACCACCTCGACCAGCCGCTTGACCAGTTCGGTCTCGATCGTGGTGTAGGGCCGGCCCTCGATGCGGAGCTGGCTCGTACCGCGGCGGCCGCCGAGCAGCACGTCGATCATCGAATAGATCAGGCTGGAATCGACGGTCGCCATGCCGAAGTTTTCCCACTCCTCGGCCTTGAACACCGAGAGCACGGCCGGCAGCGGGATCGAGTTCATGTAGTCGCCGAAACGCACCGAGGTGATGCGATCGAGCGAGACTTCGACGTTATCGGAGGTGAAATTGCGCAAGGAAGTCGTCAGCAACCGCACCAGGCGGTCGAAGACGATTTCGAGCATCGGCAGACGCTCGTAGGAAACCATCGCCGAATCGATGATCGCGCGAATGCCGGAATGGTCGTCGAGCGTGACGTCGCCGACGGTGAAGCCCAGGAGATTGTCAATCTCCTCCTGCGACAGCACCCGCTCGCCTGAGTTCTTGCCGTTGCCGAGATCGCGGCTGCCGTCCTCGACCATGGCCGCCCATTGCAGGGCCATGGTCTCGGATAGTTCGTTCTCGGCAGCAGCCTTCGCGGCCTCCGCGGGATCCTCGGAATCAAGCGAGGCCTCCCATTGGGCGGCTATGGCATCTTGGTCGACTGGATCGTTGCCCGCCATGGCGCTAGCCCATTACCCTCACTGCACCACGACTTCCTTGAACAGCACCGCGCTGACCTGGATCGGCGCGACCGCCGCGTTGACACGCTTGGTCAGCTCTTCCTTGAGGCGGAAGATGCCGGCCGAGCCGTTGAGGTCGGAGGGGCGGAGTTCCCGCACATAAGTCTGGAAGATGTCGGTGACGCGCGGCATCGTCGGCTTGATCGCCTCGATCTGCTTCTCTTCCTTCAATTCGAGCACGATCTTCAGCCGCAGATATTGCACGCGCTCGCCGGGCGCGCCGGCGAGGTTGACCATCATGTCGGGCACGTCGACGAAGGCCGGCGGCTTCGGCGGCGGCGCGACCTCGGCATGGTGCTCATCATCGCCGTGACGGAGGAAGAGGAACCAGGTCGCCGCGCCACCGCCGAGAATGGCGAGCACGGCGACAGCGATGATGATGAGCTTGAGCTTGTTCTTCGGCGGGGCCGCCTCAGTGCCGTCAGTGGCTGCGCCGCCTTCCGCTTCGTTCTCTGCCATGGTCGCCGCGCTCGCTCACTATAAAGGGTCTGAGAGAGCGAAGCCTCTGGTCGGCCAGTGACGCGATACAAATGCCCCAGCGCGCAACGCGCTCCTCATAGCTGCAAACGCTAAGGTAATGATGGTTAACAGAACCTTTCGATTGCCCTTGCGCTAGGAAAAATCTGCCGGGCAAACATGGTCAACAGAACCTTTCTGCCGCCCCTCGCCCACCCCTTCCAAACACCTAAGCACCTGTAAATACGTCCCTTTCTGCGTTGGCACGGCTTTCGCTCAGGAAAGGCCGAGACCGGACGGTTTGGGAGAGCCCGAAGGTCTCATCGACGGGTCGGCCAAGACGCTTGGGAGAGCGGCGAAGCAGGACCTCCACAGGGGAGAACCATCCGATGCAGAACGCGCTTCTGGTCGGTTTATCGCGGCAGATGACGTTGGAACGGCAGATGGATGTCATCGCCAACAACGTCGCCAATGCCAACACCAACGGCTTCAAGGCCGATCGCACGCTGTTTGAGGAATTCCTCAACTCGGGCGCGCATGAAGACAATTTCGTCGGCTCCGACCGCCGGGTCTCCTATGTGCAGGACCGCGGCACCTTCCGCGACGTCGGCCAGGGCCCGATGGAGGAGACCAAGAACCCGCTCGACCTCGCGGTCGACGGCAATTCCTATTTCGCGGTGCAGACCGCCGGCGGCGAGCGCTACACCCGCGACGGCAAGTTCTCGCTCAACAACCAGGGCCAGCTCGTCACATCGGATGGCAATCTCGTGCTCGGCAATGCCGGCCCGATCACCTTCCAGCCGACCGACCATGACATCAACGTCGCGCCCGATGGCACGGTGACGGTGCTCGAGGGCACGGCCCGTGTCGACTCCATCCGCGGCAAGATCCGCATGGTCGCCTTCGACGATCCGCAGAAACTCGCCAAGCAGGGCGCCAATCTCTACGCCCAGGGTTCGGCGAACCAGCAGGCCGACGCCAAGTCCACCGTGCGCCAGGGCTACATCGAGAAGTCGAACGTGAATTCGGTCGGCGAGATGAGCCGGATGGTCGAGGTGATGCGGATGTACACCCAGGTCGCCAACCTGCTCCAGCAGCAGAGCGACATGCACAAATCGGCGATCGAGAAGCTCGCCGACGTTCCAGCGTAACGCCATCAGGAGACGATTGACATGCAAGCGCTTCACACCGCTGCGACCGGAATGGCGGCACAGGAACTCAACGTGCAGGTCATTTCCAACAACATCGCGAACCTGCGCACCACCGGCTTCAAGAAGCAGACCGCGGCGTTTCAGGACCTCATCTACGAGCACATCCGCCGCGTCGGCGCGCAGTCGTCCGACCAGGGCACAATCCTGCCGGTCGGCGTCGATATCGGCGGCGGCGTCAAGACGGTCGGAACGCCGCGCAGCATGACGCAAGGCACGCTGTCGCAAACCGGCAACGATCTCGATCTGGCGGTTTCAGGCGAGGGCTTTTTCAAGATCCTGATGCCTGACGGGACCTACCAGTACACCCGCGATGGCACCTTTCAGATGGACAACCAGGGCCGCATCGTCACCGCGCAGGGCAATCCGGTGCAGCCGACCATTACGATCCCGAACAACGCTTCGGGCCTCACCGTCAACGTGCAGGGCCAGGTTTCGGTGACACTGCCGGGCTCGTCGACCTCGTCCATCATCGGCCAGCTCGCGCTGACGCGCTTCATCAATAAGGCGGGCCTCCAGCCGGTCGGCAACAACCAGTTCACCGAGACGCCCTCCTCCGGTGCGCCGCAGGACGGCACCGCGAGCTCCGAGGGCTACGGCACGATCACGCAGGGCAGCCTCGAACAGGCCAATGTCGACGTCGTCTCGGAGATGAGCGACCTGATCGCGGCCCAGCGCGCCTACGAAATGAACGCCAAGGTGATCAGTGCTGCCGACCAGATGATGCAATCCACCACGGCGCTGTTCCGCTAGGGAGTAACGATGATGCGCAAAACCATCACCACTCTCGCCGCCCTGCTCGCGCTGTCAGCACCAGCGTGCGCCGCCGACGACGGCATCGCGCCGCCGACGCTGCGCGCCAGCATCACCGTCACCTCCGACGTGGTGCGAGTCGGCGATCTCATCGAAAATGCGGGCTCTGCCGCGCAGATCCCGGTCTATCGCTCGCCCGATCTCGGCACCACCGGCGCGCTGCCGGTCGCGAACGTCCTGAGCGTGCTGCGCGCAAAACAGGTCATCGGCGTGATGACCGGCGACCTCAAGGAAGTCACGGTCACGCGGCTCGCGCGCACGATTGCCAACAAGGATCTCGAACTCGCGGTCGCCTCCGCGCTCGAGCACCGCTTCGGCCTTGGCGACGCCGCGAACATCACAGTCACCTTCGATCGCGGCGTCTCCGATGTGCGGCTGGACGCCTCCAACACCGGCGCGCTCCAGGCGACCGCCACACGCTATGACGCGCGCAGCGGCCGCTTCGACCTGAGCTTCGAGATCAATAACGAGAATAGCCTCGCGCCGACCAGGCTGCGCCTCACCGGCGCCGCGATCGAGACCGTGGAGGTCGCCGTGCTGACCCGCGACATCGACCGCACCGAGATGCTGAAGTCGTCCGACGTCGTCCTGGAGCGCCGCCCGAGGGCGGACGTTCAGGGCGAAGCGGCCTCGCGCGAGCGCGCGGTCGGCATGCAGCTCCGTCATCCGATGCGGGCGGGCACCCCGATCCGCGTCGCCGACATCGCAAAGCCCGACCTCGTGCAGCGCGACCAGAACGTCACCATCATCTACCAGGTGCCGGGCCTCTACCTCACGACCCGCGGCAAGGCGGTCGACAGCGGCTCCGAGGGCGATACCGTCTCCGTCCTCAACATGCAGTCCAAGCGCACGCTCCAGGGCATCGTCACCGGCCGTGGCCAGGTCACAGTGCAGGGCGCGAGCCAGTCCGCGCCGGCCGCGCCCGCGGTCGAGCAGACCTCATCCCTCAAGCACGAGGAGACGCCGGCAGCGGCCGCCCTCGCCCAAAGCCTGATCCAGACCCCGGTTTCGCCAACCCAGATCGCGCAAGCACAAGCCAAGTCAGAGTAAATCATGTCCAAGTTCAGTTCCGTGGCCCGTCTTCGTCGTATCGCCCTCTCCGGCACACTGCTCGCAACGTTCGCCTTTGCGAGCGGGTGCTCCTCGATCGACCGCCTGTCGCAGATCGGCGAGCAGCCGAAACTGTCGGCGATCGACAATCCGACGACGCAGCCCGGCTACAAGCCGGTACAGATGCCGATGCCGAAGCCGGAAGTCGCCTCCTACAATCCGAACTCGCTATGGCGCAACGGCAGCCGCGCCTTCTTCAAGGACCAGCGCGCCCATCAGGTCGGCGACCTCCTGACGGTGACCGTGAACATCACCGACAAGGCCAATATCGAGAACGAGACTCAGCGCAGCCGGACCAACAAGGAAGACTCGGGCATCACCGACTTCATCGGCTCCAAGACCATCACCCAGGCCAACAAGATTTTGCCCGGCCGCATCCTCACAGCCGACTCGACGGCCTCCAGCGACGGCAAGGGCAGCGTGGCGCGACAGGAAGCCCTGCAGACCAACGTCGCCGCCGTCGTCACCCAGGTGCTGCCGAACGGCAACCTGGTCGTCGAAGGCAAGCAGGAGATCCGCGTCAACTACGAGATCCGCGAGCTGATCGTCGCCGGCATCGTCCGCCCCGAAGACATCCAGAGCGACAACACCATCGACTCCACCAAGATCGCCCAGGCCCGCATCGCCTATGGCGGCCGCGGCCAGATCATGGACGTGCAACAGCCGCGCTACGGCCAGCAAGTGATGGACGTGCTGCTGCCCTTCTAGCCTTCTCCCGAGCTCCCACATCTCGTTGTGAACCTAGGCACAACGCGATGTTCTACGCGGCCTCCGGTAGCTCCCCTGCCGGAGGCCGCATGATTTTTGGTCGATGTTATTGTGGCTGTCGGCTCGCCACGATTCCGGTAGTTGGGACAAACGAACACTGTCATCGTCCGCGAAGGCGGACGATCCAGTACTCCGAGACGCCTTTGATTCAATCGCTATGCTGCGGCGTACTGGATTCCCCGCCTTTGCGGGGAATGACTGTGGGAAATGAGGCTATTGCCCTCATGTAAACTTCGCCTCCACCACGCCGAGCCCGTCCAGCTCCATGCGGACCTTGTCGCCGGCCTTCAGCCACAGCGTTTTCACGAGGCTGCCGGTGAGCACGAGCTGGCCAGCATGCAGGCCCTTGCCTTCGGCGGCGAGATGATTGGCAAGCCAGGCGAGCGCGTTGTGGGGATGGCCGAGCACGTCGGCGCCGGTGCCTTTGCCCGCCTCCTCGCCATTGACGAGGGCGCGGCCGGTGACCGCCCGAAGATCGGGTACATTGGCGCGGTCGACTGTGGCGCCAAGCACGCAGCCGGCGGCGAAGAAATCATCCGCGATCAGCGTCGGCGCGCCCATGGTTTCCCACTTCACATAACGGTCGTCGACGATCTCGATCGCGGGAGCGTAAGCATCGACCGCCTCTCCGACCCATTCGGCGGTGAACGGCGCTTCGCCAGGGGCAAGGTCGCGCTTCAGCCGCACGGCGATCTCGCATTCGACGCCGACGCGGACATAGTCGGAAGTGGCCAGCTTTGCGCGGCTGTCATACACGACCTTATCGAACACGCCGCCGGCGCAGGGATGGTCGATCTGCATGTAGTCCTGCATGACTTGGCTGGTGCAGCCGATCTTGTAGCCGACCAGTGCGCCGATATGGGGCAGCAGCAGGTCGTGCAGTGCACGCTGGATCTGGTAACCCTCCGCCTCATCCCTGGGTGGAACCTCGAGCGTCGCGAGCGGGGCATGATTGCGGCGCGCCAGCGCGATCTCCTTTGCGGCTGCGAGAATTCTGTCCATCGTCGCCGACTCCCCACGCTACGCAACTCGAGGCAGCACTTCAGCATTCCCGCCCCCGCCTGACAAGCGCTGCGGGTGCGCCCGGCCTCTCACGCCTTGACGAGGCCAAGCCGGATCAGACTCTCGGCCGAGCTCAGGATCGCCTCGTCGTTGGTGCGCGCCTGCCAACCCAGCAGCCGCGCCGCCTTGGCGCTGGTCGATCGCCGCACCTTGCCCAGCATCGGCAAGGTGTAACGCAGCACGGGAACACCGGTCGCGGCGAGGCGCACCAGCCAGTCCGGCGCCTGGAGGCGTGGAACCCGTCGCGCCGCTGGCCCCAGCTCCCGCCGCAGCACGTTGGCGATGTCGAGCAGCGACAGCGTCTCGCCTGCGACCGCGATGAAGCGCTCGCCCTTGGCCTCGGGCGCGGTCATCGCTCGCAAATGAAGGTCGACGACGTCCCGGACGTCGACCAGGCCGAAATAAATCCGCGGCACCGCCGGCATGGCGCCGTTGAGGAGCATTTTGACGATCTCGATCGAGCCAGAGAAATCCGGCCCGAGCACCGGACCGAAAATGCCGGCGGGATTGACGACGGCAAGCTCAAGGCCGCCTCCTTCGCGGGCGACGAAATCCCAGGCCGCCCGCTCGGCCAACGCCTTGGATTTGACGTAGGGCTGGACGTCGTCGCCGTCGAGATTGGTCCAATCGGTCTCGTCGAATGGCGTGGTGCGCGGCGGATGGCCGTAGCCGATCGCGCCCAGCGACGAGGTGATGACCACGCGCTTCACGCCCGCCTCGCGCGCGGCACGCAGCACCCGCAGCGTGCCGTCGCGGGCCGGGATGATCATCTCGTTCTCGTCCTTGGGGACACTGGTCGAGAGCGGCGAAGCCACATGCAGGACGAAGTCGCAGCCTGCGACCGCTTGGCGCCAGCCCTCGTCCCCGGTCAAGTCGGCGATAAAGAAGGCGATCCGCTCGGCCGGATCGACACCGCCCTCGCGCAGCATCGCCAGCACATCGGCCTGCCGGTCCGGTCGGCGGACCGTGGTCCGCACGTCGTGACCGGCAGCCAGCAATTGCAGGACGGTATGGATGCCGACGAAACCCGATCCGCCCGTGACCAGAACAGTGCTCATGTCGCACTCCTTCTGTCGCGGGTCGGCAAATTTGTCCACCGAACCTTGCCGCAGCATTTATGGAGTTGTTGAGCCGGCCCAGGCTTTATGGCCGCGCGCGCCTCGCGCTCACGTAGGATGCCGGACGAAAGCGACACTTCGAGCCGCCGGTCGCATCTTTAGAAGTCGAGTCGATCCCGTTGCCCCGACTCGCAAAAACATCTCACCTGAAGTGAAGGCTGTTTCTCATGCGAGCTCACGTAAGCATGAAGGAGTTGAGCCTAGCCCCTTGATTGCGATTCAGTTTTCCCGTTCGCGGTGAACGGCGTTGCCGCCCAATATAGTCGTGGCGCGCGAACGCGCGCCACGACAGCATGAGCAAACAATACCGCTTGTATCACGCGCGTCCGAGCGCGATGCGGATTGCAATCTCGACCGGCGAATAGTCACCGTCCGCGCGTTCGAGCCGGTACGGCTCGGCCGGAGGCAGATCGGGCTGTGCCATGAAGCGCGGCGTTGTTCCACGATGCTGCTGCGCCGCATGCACCAGGAAGGGATGGCAGAGATAGACCGTGCCCGCCTCGCCGGTAGCGAGTGCAATCTCGCAATCGGCGCCCATCTCATCCAGCACCATGCGCGACCGCCCCGCCTCGCCTGCCGGCGCCAGATAGCGCGCCATCGGGAAGTGCGAGCCGACGCGGATCCGGGTCGGCGCGTCATCCTCGCCGACATCGGAGAACAAGAACAGCATCAACAGAGCTCTGCCGCGCGAGACAATGTTGGCTCGCCAGGCCGAATGATCGTGCCGCTCGTTGGGGTCGCAGTCCTCACCGGGGAAGCTGAGATCGATATGCCAGCCGGCATCACCGGGATCGTCGGGATGCGGGAAGCGCACCGCGAAAGTGCCGCCGATATCCTTGCGCGGACGCCAGCGGCCCGCACCGACCAGCTGGTCGAACGCGCGATGCAGCACCGGCGTGTTGGCGATTTCCGGGAACGGCGGATTGCCATAGCCGGACAGCCGGATCACCGGGCGTGTCCAGGTCGACGGGTCGTGCTCGCTGCAGGGCAGATCGCGCCACAAGATGACACGGCCCTGCTCGGCAAGCTCGCGCGGAAAGGCGTTGTCGATCCTGACAAAGCCCTGTTCGATGAATTGCTGAATTTGCACGCTGCTGAGCGCAGGCGCGTCGTCTCGATCGGTCATGATTGACGCTCAAGCTGTCGTCAGACGTCCTTGGTCCGCATCGTGCGTGCGGAACCCGGCCGGCTCATTCGGTTCACTGGAATCCCGCGGACGGCAGCCCGCAGGGTCGATCAGCGCTTCCGCGTGGAAGCGGGATCAGCCCAGGAAGAAGACCGATGCGATGTTGAGAGAACAAATCATCATGGCGGCGCGAATCTACGCGCGGGATCCGCGGCATTCAAGCGGCGGGCGCCTTTGGCCTTACGGCCTATTCGTCGCGATAGACCTTCTCGCGCTTCTCGTGGCGCTCCTGCGCTTCCACCGACAGCGTTGCGATCGGGCGGGCTTCCAGCCGCTTCAACGAGATCGGCTCGCCGGTCTCTTCGCAATAGCCGTAGGTGTTGTCCTCGATACGCTGAAGCGCTGCATCGATCTTGGCGATCAACTTGCGCTGGCGGTCGCGGGCGCGGAGTTCGATGGCACGGTCGGTTTCGGACGAAGCCCGATCGGCGAGATCGGGGTGGTTCACGTTCTCCTCCTGCAGGGCTTGCAGGGTGAGCTTGGACTCTTTGAGGATCTCATCCTTCCAGGCGAGGAGCTTCAAACGGAAGTACTCCTTCTGCCGGTCGTTCATGAAAGGCTCTTTTTCGGTCGGTCGGTAATTTTTCAACTTTTCCAAGGGCGGCCTATTCTTTTTTTAGCAACGACTCGCGACGGACAGGGTCCGTTGAGCCGGGCTTATATAGCGGCCTCTTGTGACAGACAATATTTCCCTGATGTTGGCGTTACCGCCCCCAAGTCCTTGCACCGGCAGCTTTATCGGCAAGCGCTTGGGGGCGGTTATCCACTTAATAGCCGACCGTGAAACGCTTCCGCAGATGCGAAGGCCGCTCGATCTCGTCGGCGAGTGCAATGGCGTAGTCGGCGAAGGTGATCCAGCTCTTTCCGCTCGCATCTGCGAGAAGCTGATCGGTCCCAAGCCGGAACTTGCTGGTCCGCTCACCCTCTACGAACAGGGCCGAGGGCGAGATGAAGGTCCAATTCAGCTCCTTTTCCTGCCGCAGCAGGTCGAGGAATGCGGAACCCTTCTCCGCTTCGGCCTTGTATTGGGCGGGAAAACCGGGAGTTGTGACCAGTTTCACGCCGGGGGCGACTTCGAGACTGCCGGCACCGCCGACCACAAGGTAGCGACCAACCTTCGAGTCCTTGGCAGCGCCGATCAGCTTGTGCGCGTCGCTGGCGAGGAAGTGGACGGAACTGATCGCGACGCCATGCCCGGCCCAGAGCTTGGCGAGGCCGGCCTGGTCGAGCACGTCGCCCTTGGTGGGGGTGACGTTCGGCAGATGAGCGATCTTCTCCGGGTTCCGGGCGATGGCGGTGACGGCATGGCCGCGGCGGGACAGTTCCTTGGTGATCTCCGAACCGGCCCGGCCCGAGGCGCCAGCGACTGCGATTTTCATGGAAGGCTCCTTTGCTTCTGTGGTAACTAGTGGAAACTAGATATCGCAAAGAATGCTGGTGTTAAGAGAGCACTTTTGGCTTACCTGCTTACGCAGGGGTAACCGGAACAGATCGCGAGGAACGGAGACATGAAGCCCGACGTCTACGCAGCCAATTGCCCGACACGCCAGATCCTCGATCGTGTCGGCGACAAATGGGCGGTGCTGATCCTGTTGCTGCTGCGCGAGGACGCGATGCGTTTCAATCAGTTGCGCCGGACGATTGAAGGCATTTCGCAGAAGATGTTGAGCCAGGTTCTCAAATCACTCGAACGCGACGGATTGATCAAGCGCCGCGCCATCGCAACCGTTCCGGTGACGGTTGAGTATTCGATCACGCAGCTCGGGCTGACGCTCGCTGCCGCCGTCGATCCCTTGCGCGACTGGGCCGAGCAGAACCTGAAGGACGTCCTCGCCGCACAGCGCCGCTACGATGCGCAGCAGAAGCAGGAAGCGGCGTAAGAAGACCCGTCATCCTGAGGTGCGAGTAGCGCGGTGCGCAGTACCGCGCTGGGAGCCTCGAAGGATGAACGGCTGAGATGGATCAGCGTGCTCGATGCCCTTGCGGGAACAACCGGGCCGTCGCCCTTCGAGGCCTCCGCTTCGCTTCGGCACCTCAGGGTGACGGATAACTAACTGACGATAACCCGTCAGCCCTGCCCTGCCTTGGCAAGCTCAACCTCGACGCGCAGCTCGATCTCGGAGAGCACGGCATCAAGGCCGGGATCACCGGAGGACGATTTGAGGTTTGCTGCCGCATCGCGCAGGCGCATAACCGTCGAGGCGTCGAGATTGCCCGACAACAATCCCATCTTGAGATCGTCGAGCACGTCGAGTGCGGTCTTGCCGCGGGCGACCGAGCGCTTGCGCCGCTCGACCGGGTCCTCCTCGATGCCCTGCAGCGCGAGCAGCGCATCGATGTTGGCGGCTGCCTTCGGCGCGGATGCGGACTTGGTCTCCTGCGTCGAAGAGGTGTCGGGCAGCACGAAGGTGCCGGAGCTCGTCCGTCTGGCCTGGCTGGCGGGCGCTCCAAGCGTGGTGCCGTTCGGTCCGTAGATGCGCATCGAAGGAATCCGCGTGGTCGATGACGGCAGCTTCGCCGCATTATGGTTAATGAGGCGTAAACAGCCCGGCAAAATCTGCCGACAGGCGGCAGTTTCGCTCCGTAAGGCGAACGCCGGCTGGCGCTGATGACGCGCAGTTTAATCAACCTATTCAACCATCTAGGTTCACCGCACCACGCTGGCACGACGCTCGCATAGAGAGGTTCGGACCAGCTCGTCATGGGAGTGTCGAACAGGTCCGGGATCTAAAGGAGCCTCGGGGAGCAGAGGATGCCAGGCGTGCGTTGGGCAAAGTTATTGGGAGTGGCATGTGCCGCGCTGTCAGCGCTGGCGCTCACGGCCGCGCCTGCAAGCGCGACCTCGCGCATCAAGGACCTCGCCAATATCGAAGGTGTCCGGCAGAACCAGCTCATCGGCTACGGCCTCGTCGTCGGCCTCAACGGCACCGGCGACACCCTCAACAACATCCCTTTCACCAAGCAGTCGCTGCAGGCCATGCTGGAACGCATGGGCGTCAACATCCGCGGCGCCACCATTCGCACCGGCAACGTCGCCGCCGTCATGGTGACCGGCAATCTGCCGGCCTTCGCGACGCAGGGCACGCGCATGGACGTCACGGTATCCGCGCTCGGCGATGCCAAGAACTTGCAGGGCGGCACACTGCTCGTCACCCCGCTGCTCGGTGCCGACGGCAACGTCTATGCAGTCGCCCAGGGCTCGCTCGCGATCTCCGGCTTCCAGGCCGAGGGCGAAGCTGCAAAAATCGTCCGCGGCGTGCCGACGGTCGGGCGCATCGCCAACGGCGCCATCATCGAGCGCGAGATCGAGTTCGCTCTAAACCGGTTGCCGAACGTGCGGCTGGCATTGCGCAACGCCGACTTCACCACGTCAAAGCGCATCGCGGCCGCCATCAACGACTATCTCGGTGTCAAGAGCGCCGAACCGATTGATCCCTCCACAGTGCAGCTCTCGATCCCGCCGGAGTTCAAGGGCAACGTCGTCGCCTTCCTCACCGAGATCGAGCAGCTTCAGGTCGATCCCGATCTCGCCGCCAAGATCATCATCGACGAACGAAGCGGCATCATCGTGATGGGCCGCGACGTCCGTGTCGCCACAGTCGCTGTCGCGCAGGGCAATCTCACGGTCACGATCTCCGAGAGCCCGCAGGTGAGCCAGCCCAATCCGCTGTCGCGCGGCCGCACCGTGGTTACCCCACGCACCGGCGTCAGCGTCACCGAGGACGGCAAGAAGTTCGCGGTCGTCAAGGACGGCGTCTCGCTCCAGCAGCTCGTCGACGGCCTCAACGGCCTCGGTATCGGTCCGCGCGACCTCATCAGTATCCTCCAGGCGATCAAGGCCGCCGGCGCGATCGAAGCCGACATCGAGGTGATGTGATGCAGGCCGGCACGATCAGCACGCCCGCCATCGCCTCCTCAGCCTTCTCGGTGCAGAGCCGCAACGGCCGTCCCGACTTCGAGCTCGCCAGCGCCCTGCAGAAGGTCTCGCCGCAGCAGCAGGCCAAGGCTCAGAAGACCGCGACCGACTTCGAGGGCATGTTCCTCAACGCGATGTTCTCGCAGATGACGTCGGGTCTGAAGGGCGAAGGTCCGTTCGGCGACACCGTCGGCACCGGCGTGTGGCGCTCGATGCTGACCGAGCAGTACGCGAAGAATTTCGCCAATGCCGGCGGTGTCGGCGTGGCCAGCGAAGTCTACCGCACCCTCATCCTACAGCAGGCGAAAACCGTCCGCACGGCATAAGGTCCAAACGACATGAACCATTTCAACGCGTCACGTCAGCCGGTGCCCGCCCCTCGCGCTGCCGCGGCACCCGGCAGCGCGAGCGCACCGGGCAGCGCCGATGCCCGCAAGCTCGCCGAGGACCTGATGGACGCGATGAGCGCGTTGCTCGGGCTGATCGAACGGGAGACCGAGCTGGTGCGTGCCGGCCGCCTGCGCGAGGCGCTGGCATTTGAATCGAAGAAGCAGGAATTGTCCCGCCGCTACGTCGGCGCCGTAAGCCAGCTCAAGGCGAACCAGACCCAGCTTGCGAAATCCGCGCCCGAACTACTCTCGACGCTGCATCGCCATCACGACGCCTTCCGCGCGATGCTTCAGGTCAACCTCACCGTGCTCGCAACCGCACACGCGGTGTCGGAAAGCGTGATCCGCGGCGTCAACGCCGAGATCCAGAAGCGCAACGTGCCGAACACCTACACTGCCGCCGGCCGGCGCGCGACACCAGGCCCGCGCCACATCACGCCACTCTCGGTCAGCCGCTCGCTCTGAGAATCCCGATAGGGCCGATTTGATGAAAATGCGCGCCGCGAATCAGGTGCGCCGTTAGCCATGTTCCGTAACCGGACCTTTAATAGTAGTTCCCCATAGTTGCGCGATTGGACGGGGTGGGATTTGACTCGGGGGCAAGGCCAGGAGGCTGCCGTGAGTACAGATTTCAGTATCAGGCCGGTGGGGATACCGGCCGCTACGTTGCCCATATCGGCGTCGAGCACGGCGGCGAACGACGCCGTGCAAACCGATTTGCCGGCAAGCCAGACGGTCGCCGCAAGCGATGCGAGCGCGGCCGCGCGCAATGATTTGCAGGGCAATGAGAACGTCTCGCGCCAGGTCGTATTCAACCAGGCCGCGGCTTCGTTCGTCTTTCAGGTCGTCAATGAAAAGACAGACGCGGTGGTGACGCAATTTCCCGACGACGCGATGCTGCGCCGTCGCGCCTATTTCCACGCCCTCGATCTGAGCAAATCCGAGCTCCCGCGTCCGATCTCGACCGACCGCAGCGCCTAGGTGCTCAGCGTGGCCTGCGCCGTGTCGAGATAGCTCGAGCCCGTCACGGGATCGGTGACGACGTTCTTGATCTGCGCCTTGCCGGAACCGGTCAGCGTGAACTTCGTATTGCCGAAGCGAAACGAAGAGTCCTTGATCAGGACCTGCTGATATTGCGACGTGCCGCCGCTCTGATACCTGACCTGTGCGCGGAATCCACTGACTTCCGAGATGGTGAGCGAGAACTTCTTGCCGTCGGAATATGTGCCGGACCAGGTGCCCTGGTAGAGCGTCGCGTCAACCGCAACGTACTTGGTCTTGCTCGGAACCGACATGCCGGCCGATTTATACGAGCTCGACAGGATGCTCATCACGTCGGCCACGAGAACCTCCTACGACCGGCCGGACAGACCCGCGGCGATGTTACGGTTGATCTCTATCAGCGGACGGAAGTGATCGAACTGCGGGCTGGCCTGCAACGCTGCGGTCTGGCTCAGCACGAACACGCTGATGTTGGCAATCTTCTGCCGCACATCGAGCGGCTGCGGATTGGTGTCGCGCATCGCCTCGCTGAGGAAAATCGTCCAGAGCTTGCGGTTGAACATCAGCGCCTGCATCGTCTGCTCGCTGAGCGGATCGGCGCTATTGATCGCGTCCTGCAGCTTGTTCGCGGCCTTCAGCAGCGTCTGCGCCTCGATATCGCGAGGAGATGCAGTGGTCGTGGCGACACGCGCGTAGGCCGAAGCAGCAGAATTCGACATTGATCACCCTGGAGGCTTCCTAGCCCGTTGAACAGGCTTAAGGATTTGTTTCCCAACCCTAGGCAGCACCGCTTAAGATTTGCTTACGTGAGAGTGTGGAAGCACTCCGGACAAGTACGGGTCGCGGATTCTTCCCTCACGTCAAAGCTAAATGCGAGTGCATGCGCTGTAAATGACAGCACGTGTCATACATCGATCTCAGCTAATCGAGTCTTAGCGATCTCATTCAAATAGAACGGCGAGGCACCAGCCTCGCCGCGATATCTCGAACTAGGCCCGTGAGCTCCGAGACTACTTGAGCAATTGCAGCACGCTCTGCTGCGACTGGTTGGCCAGCGACAACGCGGAGACCGCGATCGACTGCCGCGTCGACAGCGCCTGACTGTTCGCTGCCTCCTCGTTCGTATCGGCGAGAGTCAGGCTGGAGGAACCGGTCTGCAGCACGTTGATCAGGTTCTTGCTGAAATCCTGGCGAATCTGCACGATCGACAAATTCGAACCGAGCGTCGATGCTTCTGCACGAAGTGTCGTACTGGCCGAATTGAGCGACGTAAGGACGGCGTTCGCCGAATTGGTGTCGAGGAAATCGACGCTCTGGGTCAGTGGCGCAAGGCTGAGACCGGCATAGTTGAACGTTACGCCCTGAATGGTCAGCGTGGATCTTCCGGTTTCGTTGAACACGAGCTTCAGCGTGTCGCCATTCAGCAGGTTCACACCATTGTAGGAGGAGTCCTGCGCGGTCGTGTTGATCTGTGCCAGCACGTTGTTGTACTGCGAGATCAGATTCGCACGAGTGGCCTGCGAATCCGGATCGGCGACAGGGGCCGGCGCGACCAGGCCATAGAAGGGCTGACCGCTCGCCGCAGCCGTGCCGCCGATCGTGCCGATCGTCGAGGAAGCCGCATCGTTGGAACTCACGATGTTGAGGTGGCCCGTCGTGTCGATCGTTGCCTGCAGGTTGTTCGCCGCCAGCGCCGCATTGAGCTGATTGAGCGTCGAGATCTGCCCGGTGCCGGTGCCGAAGGTGATGCTGGTCGGGGTGCCGCCACCGGTTGCACCGATCGTCAGCGTCTCGCCGCTCAGCGGGGGCGGGATGCGGGTGGTGGTGCCGGCGCTGAGGCCGAGCGCCGTGAGCACGTTGCCTGAGCCGGAGATCGTCAGATCCTGCGTCGTGCCGGTGCTCAGCACAAGCTGACCGCTACCGTTGACGGTCGAGGCCGTCGCGGCGCCGGTGATGCTGTCGATCGCGGACAGCACGGTCTGCACCGTCAGGTTGCTGCCAGCGCCGATACCGATGGTGACGTTGCCAAAGGAATCGGTGGTTGAGCTGGTCTGCGAGGTCGAGAAGGTGATGGTCTTGTTGTCGATGGTCAGGACCGAGCCATTGGTGATTGCGGTACCGAGGTCGTCGGAGCCCGCGCCGGCGGTACCGACCAGCTTGGTCGCCGCGGTGATGTTGGCCGCAGCGGTGGTGTTGTCATTGGTGACCGTGCCGCCGGTGGCCGTGTTGTTGGTGTAGGCCGTGCCGAGCAGGTTGTTGGGGGTTGCACCGGTGATCGCAGCCGACGTGACGTTGGATTTGGGCGAATAGCCTGTCGGGCTCTGCAGCACCTGGCTCGCGATCGACTTGGCGCTGTCGACCAGCTTCTGCAGCGAGGTGATGCCGGTGTTGGCCGCCTGCAGCACCTGAACGCCGTTGCTGATGCCGTCGAGGAGATTGCTGATGTCGCTGGCGCGGTTGTCGAGCCCCTGGGCAGTGAAGAAGTTGGTGGGGTTGTCGAGCGCGGTATTCACCTTCTTTCCGGTCGCAAGGCGCTCCTGCGTCGTCGCGAGCAGGTCTGCCGTCGACTGGAGCGACAACAGGTTCTGGCGAACTGATGCCGAAAGAACGATGTTGGACATTGGCGGATCTTCCTGTTGAGACGCGAAACCGGGTACGAATCGGGGCTCGCCGATCTGGAGAATTGGCTTTTGTCCAGTTTTAGGGGCTGTCCTTTAAATTAAGGTTAATGGCGGCTTAAGCCGCAAGGTTAACGATTGGTTAATCCCACGCCCCGCCCCTGGCCAAGCAGTGGTATCGCGAGACGAAAAAAAAGCGGCGGGGCAAATGCCCCGCCGCGATGTTTTGGCTGGCGATTTTCGCCGCGTATCAGCGCAGAAGCTGCAACACGCTCTGCTGCGACTGGTTGGCCAGCGACAGCGCCGAGACCGCGATCGACTGGCGGGTCGACAGCGCCTGGCTGTTGGCCGCTTCCTCGTTGGTGTCGGCCAGCGTCAGGTTGGACGAACCGGTCTGCAGGACGTCGATCAGGTTCTTGTTGAAGTCCTGGCGGATCTGCACGACCGACAGGTTCGAACCCAGCGTCGATGCCTCCGAGCGCAGCGTGCTGCTGGCCGCATTGAGCACGGTCAGCGCCTTGTTTGCCGAAGCATTGTCCAGGAAGTCGGTGCCCGAGGCCAGGGTCGACAGACCGAGGCCGCCGGTGTTGAAGGTAACACCGGTGATGCTCAGCGTCGACTTGCCGGTTTCGTTGAACGTCAGCTTCAGCGTATCGCCATTCAACAGGTTGACGCCGTTGAAGGACGCGTCCTGCGCCGTGGTGTCGATCTGCGCGAGCACGTTGTTGTACTGCGCAACCAGGCTTGCACGCTGGGCCTGCGAGGTCGGATCGGCGACCGGAGCCGCCACGGTGGCGCTGTGGAACGGACCAGCGCTGGTAATGGCCGTGCCGCTGAGCGCGCCGATCGTCGAGGACGCCGCGTCGTTCGTGGTCGTGATGGAGATCACGCCGGTGGAGTCGATCGAGGCCTGCAGGTTGTTGGACGCCAGCGCCGCATTGAGCCCGTTCAGCGTCGAGACCTGGCCGGAGCCGGTGCCGAAGGTGACGGTGGTAGCAGTACCGCCGCCGGTCGCCTGGATCGTCAGCGACTGGCCCGAGATGGCGGGCGGGGTGCGCGCGGTGGTGCCGGCGGTGAGGCCGAGCGCGGTAAGGACAGAGGCTGTGCCTCCGAGCACCAGATCCTGCGTCGTGCCGGTCGAGAGCACGAGCTGACCACTGCCGTTGACGGTCGAAGCCGTCGCGGTGCCAGTGATGCTGTCGATCGCGCTGAGCACCGTTCCCACCGTCAAGGTGCTGCCCGTACCGATGCCGATGGTGACGTTGCCGGCGCTGTCGGTCGTGGAGGTGGTCTTGGAGGTGTCGAACGTGATGGTCTTACCATCGACGGTCAGGGACGAACCGTTGGTAAACGTGGCTGCCAGCGTGTCGGAGTTGGTTGCGGAGACCAACTGGGTAGCAGCCGTGATGTCCGCCGGGGTGGACAGGTTGTTTTGAACGGTGGTGCCGGGGGTGGAAGTAGCGTTGGTGTAGCCCGTGCCCAGCAGGTTGCTGGCGGTCGCGCCGGTGATGGCGGTCGAGGTGAAAGTCGACTTGGTCGAATAACCCGTCGGGCTCTGCAGCACCTGGTTTGCGATCGACTTGGCGCTGTCGACCAGCTTCTGCAGCGAGGTGATGCCGGTGTTGGCGGCCTGCAGCACCTGGACGCCGTTGCCAATGCCATCGAGCAGGTTGCCGATGTCGCTGGCGCGGTTGTCGAGGCCCTGGGCGGTGAAGAAGTTGGTCGGATTGTCGAGAGCCGAGTTCACCTTCCGGCCAGTCGACAGACGGGACTGGGTGGTGGCGAGGAGGTCGGCGGTGGACTGGAGGGAGAGCAGGTTCTGACGAACCGATGCGGAGAGAACGATACCGGACATACTGTTACCTTTCTGGTAGTAGCTACGCGTCCTGTTTGACCGAGATTGATCAAACGACCGGCGGACGGTGCGTCCAAGCTTCTAACAATCCGTGAAATGGAACCCCCGCTTTTGTCCGCGTCGAGCGGAAACGGCCTCCCGCAACGGTTCAAGCCAGGCGCGTGCCGGCCGCAGCCGATTGAAATTATTGGCTTTTCGGCCACGTCCGCCGGCGTTTACGACGCGTTAACCACATTCAGCAAGGATTAGGCCCAACCAGAGCCGACAGCCGTCATTGACTGGGCGCGCCAGTCGCTCATTTACAAAAGCGTTGATGGAGAACAGGCATGGCTCTCAAAGTCGAGCTCAGACCGCACGAACGCATCATCGTCGGCAACTGCGTGATCACCAATACCGACCAGCGCGCTCGCCTTTTGATCGACGGCGAGAATGTGCCGATCCTGCGCGAGCGCGACATCCTCACGCCCGAGACCGCCAACACGCCGGCGAGGCTCGTCTATCTGGCGGTGCAGCTCATGTACATCTCGCCGGATCCGCAGAGCCAGCACGGCACCTATTTCAACCTGGTGCGCGACATCGTCACCGCCGTGCCGAGCGCCTGGCCGATCATCGAGGGCATCAACAACAACATCATGAGCGGCGATCTCTATCGCGCGCTCAAGGATGCCCGCAAGCTGATCGCCTATGAGGACAAGCTGCGGGAGCAGTTCGAAGCCACACATCCCAAGACCGAGGTCAAGGCCGACGTCAACTCGGCAGCATAAACGCCTCGCGGATCTCAAGACGAAATCGTCCCGGACCTGGTCCGGGGCGATTTCGTTTGCAGACGCTCGTGGAGGATTACGGCGCCGCGAGCGGCGGCGCGTCGATCTCGATCAGGCCATCGCCCGATCGCTGCGCGCCGAAATCCAGCACCGCGGCAACCAGCGCATCGACGTCAGCCACATCCGTGCGGTGATTGACGATCGCTGCGCGGATCGCAAACTTGCCGTCCAGCGTCGTGCTCGAGGGCGCGGCAATGCCTGATAGCTGGATGTCGGCAACGATCTCGCGATTGACCTCGTCGTCGGCACGATAGCGGAAGCAGACGATGTTGAGATTGACGGGTGCCAGGAGTTCGAGCCGAGGCTCGGCGATGATCCGCGCCTCCAGATATTTGGCGAGCGCGCAGGTGCGCGCGATCATGGCGCCCAGCCTGTCGGTGCCGAAGGTCTTCAGCGTAAACCAGGTCTTCAGTGCGCGGAAGCCGCGCGACAGATCGGGACCGAAATCACACGGCCAGTGCGAACCAGCAGCGAGCCCCCTCGCCTCGCGGCGCAAGTACGCCGCAGGCTGCGCAAAAGCCTGCCGATGCTTCTCACCGTCGCGGACCATCAGGAAGCCGGCGTCATAAGGCACCTGCCCCCATTTGTGGAAATCGAGCGCGATGGAATCCGCAAGCTCGATGCCGGCAAGGCGCGGCGCAAGCTCAGGCGAAAGAATCGCCAGCGCACCGAACGCACCGTCGACGTGGAACCAGATCCCCTCCTCGCGGCACAGTCGGGCGAGATCGACGAGATCATCGATGGCGCCGATATCGACGGTGCCGGCCGACGCAACGACGAGGAAAGGCTTGAAGCCGACCGCGCGGTCGACGGCGAGCTGTGCGCGCAGCGCGGCGATGTCGATGCGATGCTCGGCATCGACATCGATCTGGCGCAGCGCATCGGTGCCGAGCCCAGCCATGTCCATCGCCTTCGCGATACAGCCATGCGCAGCCTTCGAGGTATAGGCGGTGAGCAGCGCGCCGCCATTTCCGATGCCGTGCTGACGCGCAAGCGTACCCAGCGCGCTCGTGCGGGCAACCAGCACCGCCATCAGGTTCGCCATCGACGTCCCCGTGACGAAGATGCCGCTCGCACCTTGCGGAAAGTCGAACAGCTCGCGCATCCATGCGGTGATCTGCCGCTCGACTTCGATCGGCATGTGGTCGCGGCCACCGAGATTGGCGTTCAGCCCGGCGGCCAGCATCTCCGCGAGCACACCGACCGCGGTTCCGCCGCCATGCACCCAACCCATGAAACCGGGATGGACGTTGCCGGTCGCGTAAGGAGCGATCACGTCCGAGAATTCGCGATAGACCTCGCCGAGATCGGTCGATGCACGCGGCACATCGGCTCTCAGTTGAGCGCGAACACGGTCCGGCGCGGGCTGCCACACCGGCCGCTCGCGCACATTGGCGATGGAGTCGATGGTTTCGTCCAGCATACGGTGAGCCAGCGCGCGGAGCTCGCTCCAATCCTGCGGATCGAGCGAGGTGGTCGTGAGCGCACTCTGGATATTCTCACGGACGATCTCGTTCACGCCGCGCTCCCCAGACCCGTCTTCGCATGACGCGACAACATCGCCGTGAACGCGGCAAAGATCTTGCGCATCTGCGGCTGCTTGTACGGGAACACGTCCGGCGAATCCATGTTGTGCACCACGGCCGTATTGTCGGCCTCGAAGATCAGGAGCTCGCCGCTCTTGTTCTCCGCGCAATCGATGGTGAAATAGTCGAGCCCGACGCGCTTGATCATCTCGTCGAGCGCCGCATGATGACGGCTCGCGAAGGCCGCATCGAAATCGCGCATGAAGGCCGCCTCCTCCGCGCGCTTCTCTTCGCTGAAGGCCATGTAAGCGTTGAGATACCAGATGTCCCAGCGATCTGCGATCGCCATGTGACAGGCGTAAGGCTTGCCGTCGACGATGGCGAGACGATATTTACGGAACAGTCCGTCGGCGCTGGAATAGTCGACGAAGCGCGCGACGAAGAATTCCTGCTCCTGCCGCGCGGCCAGATAATCCGCAAGCGCCGCGGCATCATCGACCTTCGCGAGTCCCACACCCGCATGCGTGCCGCGCGGCCGCACGATCATCGGGAAGTGCAATTCGCTCGTGACGTCCGCGCACCGGATCCGCGCTTGCGACAAATCCGACAATTGCGCGCGCGTCGCGCAGACCGTCGCAGGAATGTCGAGGCCAGCCGTGCCAGCGAGGAGGCGATGCAGCTTGTCGCGATCGAGATTTGCGATGCGATCCGGGCGATTGAGCAGCGGCCGTGGCCAGCGCGAGGAGGCATTTTCGATCGCCGCGAGCGCCTCGCGACATTCCTCGGAATCGGATGCGACGACGATGGCAACGTCGTGATCTGGCAGCGGCTCCGGCAGGCCGACGCCGTTGACGACGTAGAGCGTCAACAGCTCGATGTCCGAGCTTTCGAGCAGGAATTCGATCGGGGTGTTGCCGCCCATGTCGATAGCCGCCGCAAGCGCGAGCACGCGCAGCGTGGGCTTTGCAACGGCGCAAGGCGACCGGAACAATTGATGGAAGGCGAGCACCTCGGCCTGGATCGCAAGACCCGCCTCCTTGTCACCGAGAAGTTGCGCGATCAGCGACAGGTCGAGCCCCTCGCCGGCCTGCACGGTGCCGTCGGCGATCTTGCTCACGAGCTGATCGCGCAGCGGCCGCAGATCGACGCCGACGAACGCCTCGTAGGTCAACCGGGCAAAGCCGATACGATCGGCGACTTCCGGCGCGCTCACGCCGAACGGATGCGAATCTTCAGACTGCATTTCAGGCTCCGGATGCGGATGCCGCACTGTTCGTGCGGCCGAGTAGCAGCTCGATCTTCACCAGCACGTTGGTGAGACAATCGAGGACCTGCTGGAGATTTCTTTGCGCTTGCGCCGCGTCCGCCGACCAGGTGCCGGTCACGAGCTGCGCGCCGATGCAGAGCCGCAGCAGCGCGGCTTGCGTGCCGTCAGGCCGCTCCAGCCGCACTGGCTGGCCGACGAGACAACGCTGCGCGGCCACCTGCCCGTGCGCGGCACCGCCGGAGACGTCGTCGTTCAGGTCGCGCGCGAGCGCGCGATACACCGCGTTGGTGTCGGCGATCGACACCGGCCGGCCATCGCGCAGGAGCATGACGGGAAAAATCGTGTCGTGGACGAACTCCTCGTCGTCCACGCCGCTCCGGCGCGCGCTGGACGCGAACGCGCCGAGCGAGGGCGTCAAGGCGATCATGTCGTCGATGCCGGCCCTGAGATCGCTCAGCGCCTTGGCGCGGAACGCACCGGGCAGCGCGTAGTAGCTGGCGATTTCTGCCAGTGCCGCCTCCCAGCGCAGCCACTGACCGAAATTCGGCCGGCGCTCGAAACGTGACCGCAAGCCGCTCCAGCCCTTCGGCCAGTCGAAGCAGCTGGCGTAATTGAGGAAGCCCGGCGCAATCTCGTTCAAGCGCCCGAGCGCGCGCGCAAATCCCTTGGGCACCAGCAGCGCGCCGCTGAAGGCCGGTCCGCCGAAGAATTTCGAGCCGGTGACCAGTACCATGTAGCCACGATCGAGATAGAAGCGCAGCCGTCGCCGCCCCAGCCGCATCTGGCAGGCATCGACCGCGATCTGAACCCTGCCCGGCCAGCGTCTTGCAATCTCGTCGAGACAGGCCTCGCTCGGCGCCCGCCAGCCGAGCTTCGAGGAGTCCATGATCTGGAGAAGCACGGGCGCGCCTTGTGCGAGCGTGGTCTCGATTGCGCGGAGCACCGCCGAGTCGGCGTCCATCTCAGCCACCAGCGGCAGCCCAATACTGTGGCCGCCGAGTCCTGCGACCGGACTGTCCTTGCGGACCGACACACCGCTCGCCGTCACAGAGCTGAAATGGCGCCCGCGCGCGGTGAACGCCGTTCCGCTTCCCGTTTGGTCGGAGCCGACGACGATGGTGACCGGCGACGCGCCGAGCGCGGCGCGCGCCAGGAACAGCGCGTGAAGCTGCGCATCGGTGCCGGAGGGCGAGAACACGACATCCACCCGCGGCGAGAGCTGGAGATGGGTGCGCAGTTCATCGCGCATGTCCTCGAGGCGGGCGTCGAAGGCGATCTCCACCTCGTCGAACAGCGATTTGTGCACGAGCTCCTCGCGCGCGAGCGCGGCGCGCTCATAGGCCGCTTGCGAGATCGAGGATGCGGTCGAGGATGCGAAATTCCAGGTCTCTGGCGTCGGATGCGGCGCGCAAGCATAGGCGTTGAGTCCGTCACGCGGGTCGAGCGCCAGGCGCTGGTCGCCACCGGAGGCGAGCAGCGTCTCCAGCGGCGTGAAGAGGTCGCGCAGCCCGTATCGCGGGCCGTCCTCAGCTCGCAGTCGGGGTACGCCGACGCTCATCCGGAAAGCTCACGCGGCGTCTGCTGCGGCGGCGGGTGCCGTCGCGAACTGCGAGGTGATGTCGCCGTGGAACACTGACGGCCCGACATGGTCGAGCGAGCTCTGGATGTCGGCCCAGATCTCGCCGCCGATATCGGTCCAGCGCTTGCAGAAGGCGAAGTCTTCGGAAAGATAGGTGCCGGTTGCCGAGTCGATCATGCATTCAAACAGCGCGAACCGGTTCTGGCTCGCAGCCAGCGTGTCGTGCGAATGCTCGCGGAAAAATTGCAGGCCCACGTAGTTCGGATGCCGGCACATCGCCTCCAGCACGTGACGGCGGATCATCAGGAAGCCGGTGCCCGCATAGCGCACGCGGGTAAATCCGTTGACGACGACGATGCGGTCGGGATCCTCGATCTCGAGTACGTAGTCGAGCGAAGCCGCCGGCAGGTCGGCCCTGCCGGCCTGGATCGCCCGCTTGGCCTTGTCCCAGTTGACGCGCTTGATCGGATAGCAGCCGGCGACGACGTCGGCCCCGCACTCGATCAGCCGGAACACCTGCTCGGGCGCAAAGCCGATGTCGGCGTCCACGAACAGGAAATGCGTTGCCTTGGGATCGTCGAGGAACATCGCGACCAGATTGGCCCGCGCGCGGGTGATCAGCGCGTCGCCGTCACGCAAGAGCACCTTGAGCTCGAGATTGGACATGCCGTGCACGGCGCGTTGGAGCGCGAAGATCGAGCTGGCATAGATGCTCGACACCTGCCCGCCGAAGCACGGCGTTGCCACCACAAGCTGCATCCGATCCGACATCAACGGCCCCGCGCGCCCTAAATCCTCACCAAGAGGTAAACAGGCATGGTTAATGGAGCCTTAACGCTCCCTTACAGGAACTTGACGAGCGAGAGCTGCGCCAGGTTCGCGGTGGTCTGGTAGGACGCCTGGAGCGCGTTCTGGAGCGCCAGGATCTCGCTCGCGACCTGGTCGGGAGACGCCGACTCCGCCTGGTCGATGATGGTCTGAAGCTGCGCCTTGGCCTGGGTCTGACGCGTGGTCGCGTCCTTCATCGTATTCTGGGCCATCGCAATATCGGTCTGGATGTCCTCGATCTTCTGTTGCCCGGGCTGCGGCGTCAGCGCCTGCGTTGTGCGCTGGCTCAGCGCTGCAACCTGCGCCCCGGAATATTGCCCGGTCGGCGAGGTCGAGAACGTGCCGAACACGGCAATCGCCTGCAACTGGCTGCGGATCGCATCCTCGTCGGCCTGCGCGCCGTATTGCACCGTGACGGAATCGTCGACTCGCGCCACCGCGGTCGAGCGCGCCGAGCCGGGCCCGTCATTGCCCTGATACCATTTCACGGTAGTGGCCGAGCCGTTCACCAGCGTCGTCGCCGAGCTCGCCGGCGACGAGCCGACGCGCAGCGGCGGCTGCGTCGCCGTAATCGGGGACGAGCTGAACCCCAGCGTGTTCAGCGCGGCCGTGGCGCCCGGAGTCGAGCCCGAGATGTTCAGGCTCGCCGCATCGTCGGTGTTGATCGTGATTACGCCGCCATGGATGGTCGACGGCGTCGAGGTGCCCGTGATCGAATCGATCTTGCTGAGCAGGGTCTGGATGCTGTCGGTGACGTTGAGCTGATTGCCGGTCGCGCCCGAGGCGACGAAGCTGAGCGTGGTCCCGTTGACGGTGATGGAATCGCCGACGGAGAAGCCGGGTGAGATCGAGTCCGAGGGAGCCGTGCCGGACAGCGCCGTCGCGCCCGTGGCAGTGGTCGAAGCCGGCGGCGCGGCCTGATTGGAGACTGCCGCCGTTCCCGTCGCCGAGCTCGCGGTGTTGAAGAAATTGTCGCCGGCGACCACGGCGGACGCCGCCACCAGCGAGGTGTTGGCAAGCTTCTGGATCGCGGTATTCAGCGCGGTGTTGAGATTCGACGCCGTGTTGTTTGGATTGACGGGGGTGCTTGCGTCGATCGCAAAGCTCCCGGCTGGCGTCGGCGTCGCGCTGGACGCTGTCAGGTCGATCTGCTCGGTCGAACCGTCCGGCAGCGTGAACTGAACGCTCAGCTTGTCGCCGTCGTTCGGGTTAACGCCGTTGAGATCGACCGAGAACGACACCGGCGAACCGCTCGGACCCGTGACCGTCGCGCCCGTCAGTGTCGAGGAGACCGCGGCGATCTTCAAGCCGAACGGCGATCCCGCGACATCCTCCGATACCTTCACCGAGCTCGGCGTCGGCTGCGACTGCACCAGCCGGCCCATGCCGTTGGCGCCGAGGTCAGCGGCCTGACGCTCCGCCATGACGGTCTTCAGGCCAGCCTGCGTCGTGGTGCCGTTGATGATGGTGCCGGCGTCGGCGACCGACTGCGTGTTGAAGGCGGTTCCGGAGAACAGGTAGCGGCTGCCCGACTGCGTGTTGAGGACGCCGACCATCGAGGCGAACTGGGCGGCGGCAGTGTTCTGCGCAATGGTCTGTCCGTTGACGTTGAGATCCTGGGCGGTGCTGGCGGAGCCCGTCTGCACCGTATTGCGGATCGTCGTCAGCGACTGGAGCGCGGTGTTGGCGAGGTTGATGCTGACGTTGACGTTGGTGATCGTGTCGGTATAGGCGGCGATGTTCGAAAGCTGCGCCCGCGAGGCGATCGCGAAGCCTTCGTTGGTCCCCATGCCGGAATAGTTCTGCGACAGCTTGCCGGTCGAGAGCTGCGTCGACAGGTCTGTGAGCTGCTGATTGATGTTGCGGATCTGCGCGCCGAGAACCGACGAGGAGTAATTGATGCTGGCGATCGACATCTTTCAGAGCCCTACACTGGTTACGTTTGAGCCTGGAGCAACGTGTTCATCATGCTTTGCACCACCGACATCACGTGGGCATTGGCGGCGTAGGCATTCTGGAGCTGGATCAGGTTCGACATCTCCGAGTCGATGTTGACGCTGGATGTCGAGTTGAACTTTGCCTGGAGCGTCGAGACAACGACGCTCTGGCCCTGCTGCAACGCCGTCGCCTGGGTCGAGGCGTTGCTCTGGATGCTCAGAAACTGCTGTAGATAGCTCGAGACCGTGCCGGTGAACTGCTGGCTCGACGAGCCCAGCCCCGTCGTTGGCGAGTAGGAGAACACCGAGCTGGTGAGCTGCGTGTAGAGGAAGTCCGAGCGCGTGGTGTCGCCCGCAGGCGTCACCGGCGAAGTGCTGTAGACCGAGAGCTTGCTCGGGTCGGTCACTACCGCCGCGTTCACCCCGATGCGCCCGGCGAGCCCGGTCATCTGCGACCCCGACGAGGTGATCGCGCCGGTGTAGAGCGCGCTGCCGTCGGTGAACAATGGCATTTGCGCGTTGCCGGACTGAAGCGACGAGATCGTCTTGGTCACAGAGGCGGAATTGACCGTGCTCGAACCGGTGCCGTCGTCCGTGATCTGGAGCGTCGTGCCGGAGCCGGAAAACGACAGATGCGCGCTGCCGGCGAGCGCGGTGTTGAGCGTGGATAGGATCGAGGCCATCGGCGCTGAGAAGTCAACGCCAACTTTCAGGGGATTGGCATTGGTGGCGTTTTGCAACGGCAGCGCCGCCGGATCGGTCACATTGACGATCGTGATCTGGCGCTGGGTGTTGGTCGCGGTATCGGTATAGGTCAAATTGACCGAATTGCCAGGTGCCGTATTGGAAATGTCGACCGTGAAGCCGGACGGAGGGCCGGTGACGGCCGTGCCTGCCGTCGTCTTGTCGGACATCGCGCTCGCCATCGTCGCTGCGAGCTGGTCGACCTGGGTCTGCGCCTGCACCAGCGTCTGGTCGCGCAGCTTGAGGTCGGCGGCGATCTGCCCCGACGACACCACGTTGTTGGCGACGACGTCGATCGACGAGCCGTTCGGCAGCGAGATGTTGAACGCGCCCACGCCGGATTTGGCCGGATTGCTGTCGTAGAGCGAGTTCGCCGTCAGCGCGCCTGCGGACGTGAAGGTGAACTTCGAGGCGAGGCCCGCGCCGACGAGCTGGATGCCGGTGTTGGTGTAGACGTTCGCTTGGTTGGAGCCGTCGGTGACGACGCGGACGTCGACATATTTCGACAACGTGTTGATCGCCTGGTCGCGTTGATCCATCAGCGTCGCCGCCGACGGATCGTTCGAGCTCAGGCCTTGCAACTTGGTATTGATGTCGGCGATCTGCTGCATCGCCGCGTTGGCCTGCTGCGCCGAGGTGCCGAGATCCTGCTCGGCATTGCTGCGCAGCGACTGGATGCCCTTGGTCGTGAGATTGAGCTGCTGCGCCAGCGACTGCGCCGCGGCAACCGCGACGGTCTGCGCCGACGACGAGCCCGCGCTCGTCGACAATGCCTGCAACGAGCTCGTGAAATCGTTGAGCGCGGTTTCGAGCGTGCCGCTGCCGCCGGGGTTGCCGTAGACATTCTGAAGCTGCTTCAGGATGTTGGCCATCTGGTCGGCATAGCCGCCGCCGCCGGTCTCGGTGCGGAGCTGCCCCTGCACGTAGGTATCGAGATCGCGGCTGACGCCGGTCGTCATCACCGTCGAGCCGAAGTTGCCGGTGGTGACCTCGATCTGGTTCGGCGACTGGGCGACGTAACCTGGCGTCTGCGAATTGGCGACGTTCGAGGAGACGATCGAAAGCGCGGCCTGGTTGGCACGCAGGCCGCTCATTGCGCTGGCGAGGGATGAACTCAAACCCATGCTACTGCCCGCCTCTGGTTACGCTGCGTCTGCGCTGATCAGCGCAACACGTTCAGGAGATCCTGCACCATCGAGTTCGCCGTCGTGATGACCTTGGTGTTGGCCGAATAGGCCTGCTGGGTCACGATCAGCTTGGTGAACTCGTCGGCGATGTCGGTGTTCGACCCCTCCAGCGACGAGCCGCTGATGGTGCCGGAAGCACCGTCGATCGCCGGGCCCGACTGGTCGGTCACCGCGTAGGCGCCGCCGTCCATCGCCTTCAGGTAGTTGGTGCCGTTGAAGTGTGACAGCGTCACCGCAGCGAGATCGAGGTTCTGGCCGTTGGAGAAGGTGCCGACCACGATGCCGTTGTTGTTGACGGCGACTGAGCGGAGCTGGCCGGCGGCGTAGCCGTTCTGCGTGATGGTGTTGATGGTGACGGCGCCGCTGGTGCTTGCATATTGCGTCAACCCGCCCGAGGAGATGTTGAAGGCGACCGAGCCGAGCTGCTGGTGGTCGACGGTGACGTTGGGGATGGTGATGCCCGAACCGCTCGGCGAGGTGAGCGAGCCGTCGCTAGCAAAGGTGAAATTGGTGCCGATGTTGACCCAGGCCGTTTGCGTGCCGGTCGCACTGGCGTCCGACTGATAGAACAGGTTCCAGGTATCGGAGTGCCCTTGGCCGAGTGAGGCGCTGTCGACTTTGGCCCATCGCAATTGCAGGTTCACCGGCGTACCGGAAGCATTGTACGCGGTCACCGCGCCACCGCTGATGGACTCCTTGGTGAAGGTCGAAAGGTCGTTGCTGGTCACGGCGCTGCTGCCGGTGGCGCGGGCCTGCGATACCGGGCTCGTGAAACCGAGCGCGGAAAAGGCGGACGACGCACTCGTGATGCTGAGGTCCTGCATGGCACCGGTGTGAAGCGTGATGGCGCCGCCGCTGATTGTCGGTGCCACGCCGGTGACCCCGCCGATTGCCGAGAGCAGATCGCCGACGGTATCGTCCGCGCGGACATGGGTCGAATCCTGCAGGCCCGTGCCGGCCGCGGTAATGTTGATCGTGGTGCCGTCGACCACGATGGTGTCGCCAGCGGCGAAGTCCGTCGTCAAGGAGTCGCTACCCGCGGCGCCCGACAGCTTCGTCGCGGAGGTGATGGCAGCAGCAGCCTTGTTGTTGACGGCCGTGCCGGCGATCGTGTTATCGGCATAGGGCAACGGGCTCGACGCGAAGTCGGACGGATTGAGGCCACCATAGGCCACGAGGGAGCCGCTCGTCGCCGTCGAGCTCGCCACCGTATTCGGCTGGGTCGGCAGGTTCGCCGCGTATTGGATTGAGGTGGTCGCCTGTGCCGGGACGAAGTTGTTCTGGAATTGCAGCACCGTCGGCACGTTGCCGAGCGCGTTACCGGTCTTCGGGTCGACCGCAACGCCCATCAGGTAGTAGCCGGCGCCGTTGACGAGATTACCGTTGGCGTTGACCTGGAAGTCGCCGCGGCGGGTGTAGTAGTTGACGCCGTCGAACACCGGCACGTTGTCGACGACACCAGTCGCCTTCTGCACCGAGAAGAAGCCGTCGCCGGTGATCGCCATGTTGGTGGCGACGCTGGAGGACGAGATCGTGCCCTGGGTGGTGATGGTCGCCTGTGCATGCGCGGTGACGCCGCCGGCGACCTGCTTGCTCGGCACCGAGGCGTCGGGAATGAGATCCTCGAAGCTGGTTCCGATGCCCTTGTACCCGGTGGTGGAGGAGTTCGCGATATTGCCGGAAATGTTCTGAAGCGCGTAGGACTGCGCCTGCAGGCCACCCACCGAGGTGTTCATTGCATCGAAGATACCCATAACTTTGTCTCCAAATCCGATCTCGGCGGCCGGCCGACCCATGGCCGCAATCGGAGGAGACTTCGCAAGGCCTATGCCAATGCGGGTATTCTCAGGAAATCAATGACTTAAATAGACATGCCCCGGCCGAGAGACCGGGGCACAATTGCCGGGCCGGCAACAATTGCCGGGCGCAACCCTTACGTCGCGGACGCCGCCGCGGGG
Organism: Bradyrhizobium sp. UFLA05-109; assembly: GCF_054185165.1. Classification (NCBI taxonomy): domain Bacteria; kingdom Pseudomonadati; phylum Pseudomonadota; class Alphaproteobacteria; order Hyphomicrobiales; family Nitrobacteraceae; genus Bradyrhizobium; species Bradyrhizobium sp. UFLA05-109. Next base: position 47,596 of record NZ_JBBIAR010000026.1, read on the forward strand.
TGGAAGACCAGCCCGAAACCGTCGATGCAGTAGCGCAATCCGGTGGGCTTCGGACCGTCGTCGAAGACGTGGCCGAGATGGCCGCCGCAGCGGCGGCAGTGCACCTCTGTGCGAACCATGCCGTAGGTCCGATCCTCGGTCTTGCCGACGTTACCCTCGATCGGCTGGTAGAAGCTCGGCCAGCCGGTGCCGCTCTCGAACTTGGTGTCGGAAGCGAACAGCGGCAGGTCGCAGCCGGCGCAAGCGAAGACGCCCTTGCGATGCTCCTTCAGAAGCGGACTTGAGCCGGGCCGCTCGGTGCCTTGGTTGCGCAAAATCTCGTACTGCTGAGGCGTGAGCTGGGCGCGCCACTCGGCCTCCGTCTTCTCGATCTCGAATTTCTCCGCGGCCTTCTCTCCAGCCTTGGCCGGGGTCGCTCTCAGCCAGCGGAACGCCGTCAGGCCGAACAGGCCGGCGACGGACGTCAACAGGATGCGGCGGTCAAACATCTCTTTCTCCGTGCGAGGGGACTTTTCACCTGTCCACGCGCTGAGATACGGGCTTCAACGCGCAACGTTACACAGTCAGGCGGAGTTTTTTCTCAAATTATTGCGAGACGCCCTGCTCTTCTGGCACGGCTTCCTCGGCATGCGGAACCGGTTCCGACCGCGGCGCCGGCCGGACCGGGCGCACCGCCCCGGGCGGCGGGCGCCGCGGCCCGGTTCCGGCGGCGCGGTTGGCCGCAGCCAGCTTCGCCTCACGCTCACTCTCCTTGACCCGCACCCGCTCGCGGTAACGGGCGAGCGAGCCGGCGGCGGCTGAGGTCGCCCTGCCCCAGAGCCCGATCACCTGGCCGGCGGCCCGCCCCGTTATCCCGCCTGCCCAGACCAGCTCGAACGGCGAGAACAGGCGCCAGCGCTCGTCGCCCCGAAGGATGCTGCGAACGATGAGCTGTCCAGCCATGGCCGAGGTGTTCATGCCCTGGCGGCCAAAGCCGCTCGCCACCCACAGGCCTTTGCGGAGCTGCCCGATCTGCGGCATGCCATGCACGGTCTGGCCAGTGGCCCCGCCAAACATCTCGGCGATCTCGACCTCGCCGAAATCTGGAAAGATCGTGCGGATCCGGCGCTTGATGGCGCCGGCGAAGCGTTGCGGGTTCGCGGCCCAGGTCGTCTCCGGGCTTTCCCATATCAAGCGGTCGCCATCGACGACGCGGAAATGATCGAGCCCGTCGGTATCCATCACCGATCCCTCGAAGGCGAGGATCTCGGAGAGGCGCTCGCCGAGCGGTGCGGTGATTCCGGCATAGCGCCAGACCGGCAGCAGCGTGTCCGACAGGCGCTTCAGCGGCGTGCCGAGATGGATGTTGCCGGCGAGCACGATGTGCGTGGCGCGCATCCGCGCCGACGGCGTCACGATGCGCTTGCGGATGCCGGAATGATCGATACTGACGACCGGCGTGTCCTCGAAGATGCGCGCGCCCGCCCGCCGGGCCAAGGCCGCGAGCCCGTGGACATATTTCCGGCCGTCCACCTGGAACGCCCTCGGATAATAGATGCCGTGGAAATAGCGATCGGTCTTGAGCACCGCGCGCACGCGGTTGGCCTGCCAGCCTTCAGCCTCGATATCGAAATCCTCGTTCAACATCTGCAGCCGGCTGATCAGCCGGTCGCCAGCATCGACATTGGAGACCTCGAGCACCCCGTCGCTCACGTCGATCCCCGGCATCGTCTGTTCGGTGGCGTTGGCGCGCACGAACTCGGCGCCCTCCTTCGACAGCGCCCAGAGCTCGCGCGCGTCCTCGAAACCGACGCGCTCGATCAGGTCGGCGGGCGGCAGCGCAAAGCCCGGCATCACGGTGCCGAGCTGGTTGCCGGAGGCGTTCCAGCCGACATGCCGGCCCTCCAGCACTGCGACGCTGGCGCCGAGCCTAGACGCCTCCAGCGCGATCGTGAGCCCGGCAAGTCCGGCGCCGATCACGCAAATGTCGGCGTCGAGATCGAACGACAGCCGCTCGCGCTCGCGAAAGCCGGCTTCTTCCTGGGGGCACGCTCTTGTGTAAGTCTCGCTCATGTCGTTTTCTTAAGGCACCGGTCAGGCGCTTGTCACCTTGTCCCCCGGAGCCTGTACATTAATTACGACCATGATGATTCGAGAATGCCATGCGCCGTTTGATGCTGCTGCGTCACGCCAAGACCGAGACTGACGCACCGAGCGGCCGTGATCAGGACCGCCGCCTCGACGACCGCGGCCATCGGGATGCAGCCCAGATAGGCGACTGGATCGCCCATCATCCACCATTCCCCGATACCGTGCTGGTCTCACCGGCCGTACGGGCCAAGCAGACCTGGGACATCGCCTGGGACGCGATGAAGGACCGCGTCGAGGCGCCGGAGGTGGAATTCCTCCCGGAACTCTATGGCGCAAACCCCGCGCAGCTCCTGGAAACCATTCGCACTGCAACCATCCCCGTCAACCCGAAGCGATTGATGCTGGTCGGCCACAATCCCGGCATGCACGAGCTTGCACTGATGCTCATGGGCAGCGGCGACCACTCCAGCCGCAAGGCTCTCCACGACAACCTGCCCACGGCGGGGCTTGCGGTCTTCGACTTTGACGTGAAGGATTGGGGTGACGTGGCGTACCGCCATGGCAAGCTGGTGCTGTTCGTCAGCCCCAAGCTGTTGAAGCAGGTCTAGGGGCGACAGGACACCGTCGCAGGATGGTATCTTGGGCCGTGGAAAGACAGGGAGGCGCAGATGTTCAAGTCCATTCTCGTGCCCATCGACCTCTCCGACACCGATCTCGCAAAACCTGCGATCGCGACGGCTGCGACGCTGTCGCAGACCTGGAACGGCACGGTGCGCCTGCTCAACGTGCTGCCGATGACGCCGGTGATGCTGGCTGAATACGTGCCAGCCGATTTCGACGAGCAGCAGCGCCAGACCTCGGAGGAGGCGCTCGCAATCGTCGCGCGCGAGTCCGGCATCGACGCCCCGCACATCTCGAGCGTGGTGCGCCAGGGCGGCATCTATCACGAGATCCTGGAAGAAGCGGCGCATATGAAGGCCGACCTCATCGTCATGACCTCGCACCGTCCCGCGATGCGGACCTATTTCCTGGGCTCAAACGCCGGGCATGTGGTGCGTTACGCCAAATGCTCGGTGCTGGTGGTCAGGCACTAGCCTCTGCTCGGATAACCACCTCGGAGCAATTGCATGCGGGACTGGTGGCGCAAATGGAGTTACGAAGTCCCTCTCGCGATCGGCGATGCGCTGTGGCAGGTACTGGTCGTGCAATTGGCCGCGGCTCTGGACAGGCTGACGCTGCGGCAGGTCATCGCCCTCATCCCTGTCGTCATTCTGGTCCTGGCCTACTATCACAGGATCCCGATCCCGCCCGAGCTGATGCTGGTCGGCGATTTTCTTGCCTATATCGACGTGTTCTCGGTGTTGTTCCTGCTCGGCGTTCTGAGCCGTGTCACGACGATTCTGTTCGTCGTCAAACAGGCGTCGGCGCGGATCGCAGCACTCGCCGACAATGTCGCCACGTACGTGCGACGTCTCGGCCTTCGACACCGGCGCGAACACGGCGCCTCGACGAGGCCACGCCGCAAGCCCGATCGTTCCGAGGACGATCGAGCTTTTGGCGGAGCATGGGGACACGCCGCAATCGCCTGATCCCCGCAGTTGGTTACAGATAGCGCGTCAGCTCGGCTTTCACCTGCCCGTAAACGGCATCCTCGATCTGCGAGCGCGTGATCCCGATGTCGCGCAACGCGCGGTCATCGAGCTCGCTCAGCGTCTTGACGGCGGCGCGACGCTCCAGGAAGTCGAGCAGCGCCGAGGCGCCGTTGACGACGGAGCGGAGGAAGCCGCCTGACGAGGGTGGGCTGAGAGACTGCCCGGCAGTTTGCGAGATGGTGGTCATGTTTCTTCTCCGGCAATCGGTCCACGTGGCGAAGCAGGTGCCGTTGGCGCACACGCCGCTTAAGCGCCTGCACCTTCAATGCCCTCGGATTGCTCTCGCATCCGGGTTTCAATCGCGGACCTTGATGGAACCAAAATGCTCCAGTACAATCCTCGGTGCAAGTGAAACATTGCTCTCGGTGCAATAATGTCGAAGTTCGAGTACGTGAAGCTGGCCGATGCCGTTGCCGCAGACATAACTAACGGGACGTTAAAGCCGGGCGACCGCCTGCCGCCGCAGCGCAATTTCGCCTATGAGCGTGGCATTGCAGTCTCGACCGCGAGCCGGGTTTATACGGAGCTGCTGCGTCGCGGCCTCGTCGTCGGCGAGGTCGGCCGCGGCACGTTCATTTCCGGCGAGGCGCGGCGCGGTGTCTCGGCTCCCGCGGAGCCGCGCGGCGCGCGCATCGACTTCGAGTTCAACTATCCGCTGCTGCCACAGCAATCGGCGATGATCGCAAAGAGCCTCGCCGGTCTCGAGCGCCCCGAGGGGCTGGAGGTCGCGCTGCGGCCCGCGACCAGCACCGGCACGCAGGCCGCTCGGAGCATTTCCGCATCATTCCTCGCGCGCAAGGGTTGGGCGCCGAGCGCCGACCACTTCGTCTTCACCTCGAATGGACGGCAGTGCATTGCCGCCGCGCTTGCCGCGCTCGTGCCTGCGGGCGGGCGCTGCGGCGTCGAGGCGCTGACCTATCCCTTCATCAAGGGCATCGCCGCACGCTTCGGCATCACGCTGGTGCCGCTCGCGATGGACGAGCACGGCGTGCGTCCGGACGCGATCCAGAAGGCGCATCGCGAGGCGCATCTTGCCGCGCTCTATCTCCAGCCGACGATGCAGAACCCGCTCGGCATTACCATGCCGCTCGGCCGCCGCAACGACGTGCTGCGCGTCGCCGAGAAGCTCGACCTTCCGATCATCGAGGACACCGTCTACGGCTTCCTCAACGACGAAGCGCCGCTCGCCGCGCTGGCGCCGGACCGCTGCCTCGTGCTCGACAGCCTGTCGAAGAAGGTCGCGCCGGGGCTCGCGCTCGGCTTCATCGTCGCCCCGCCCCACTTGCGCGAAAGCGTGCTGGCCTCCGTGCGCTCGGGCGGCTGGACCGCGTCCGGCTATGCCTTTGCGGCCGGGCAGCGGCTGATGGCCGACGGCACCGCGGCCGAATTGTCGCGCCTCAAGCGCATCGATGCGGGCAAGCGCCAGCACCTGGCGGCGCAGCGGCTCGCCGGCTTCGACATCCAGGCCGATCCGAAAGCCTATCATCTGTGGCTGTCGCTGCCGCCGCATTGGCGCTCGCAGACGCTGGTCGCCGCGGCCGGCCGCCGCGACATCGCGCTGACGCCGTCCACGACGTTCGCGATCGCCAATGGTCACGCGCCCAACGCGGTCCGCCTTGCGCTCGGCGCACCGACTTTCGAACAGCTCGATGCGGGCCTGCGCACACTCTCGGCGATGCTGCGCTCGAAGGAAGAGGATTTCGATTCGACGGAGTAGGTGGGCCGGCCTCTCAAGCCACCGGCCACTCTGCGATGAACCCCTTCGCCTTGTACGGCTCGATCTTGTCCCACTCATGCAGCACGCGGCGGCGTAACTCGGCATCGGTGTGCCAAAGCCCGCGCGGCGTCGCAAAACTGTCGACCGTCAGAAGCATCTTCGTCACGTCCGGCCAGTGCCGGTGCAGCGTCATGGGGTATCGACGCGCCGTCCAGGTATTGCCGAGGCAGATCACGCTGCGAATGTTTTGCAGCCCGAGCGCCGCATCGATGACCGGCAGCGAGAAGACGACGTTCTCCCCCGTATTCATCGCCCGGTGCTCTTCGAGGATGCGGCCCGCCGGAATGCCGGCTTCGACCATCGCTGCCTTGATGAGTTTGCACTCGGATTGCTCCGAGCCCGGCGTCACCCCGCCGCTGACAATCGACCAGCGGAAATAGCCGTCCCGCCAGAGCCTTGCCGCGGTATCGGCGCGCAGCGCCACGTCCTCGCGCGTACCGAACAGGAACAGCAGGTCAGCCGGTCGAAGCGGTGTCTCGATCAGGTGCGTGGCATTGATTGCGGCAATCTCATCCACCGTCGGCATGCGGGTGCTGCGGTCCATGACGACAAGGATGCGACATGGGCGCGCTCCTGCGAAGTCACGTTTGATGACCGCCGGTTGCAGCCATCCCTATGGCAGCAGCGCCTCTGGCAACCGGTCAAAGCTGTAGCTGCGCGGCTGGTTGCGGCGGATGAAGCCGCCGATCTGCCAGGTAAACAGGGCGGCGAAGCCGATGATGAACAGCGCGCCCGTCCATTCGCCGGTCGTGATCGCGCGGATCAGAAGCCCGGCCATCGCCACCGCCAGCAGCGCGAGCAGCGCGAGCGCCACCGTGTAGGCGGCGCACCCAAGGCCCGCGGTCAGCCTCGCTAGACTGCCCGCCTTCGCCATGTGCTCATGCAGCGCGACGATGAAATCGCGAAAGCCATGATCCTGCGCCGTCATCAGTGCCGCGGTCTGCCAGGTCGTCGACAGGATCGCGATGCGGCCGCCATCCGCATGGCGGATATCGGCGCGAAACCGGTGCTGCTGCATCGAGACGGGCCGGTAAGACAGCCGGATCGCCGAGATCTCGCCATAGCGCCACAGGCCGGAACGGCCGGCGATGCGCCACGACAGACCCTCATCCGTCAGCTCGAAGCGGTGCGCCGAGCCGATCAGCGACGCCTTATAGGCGTAGCTCGTGATCTGCTCGCTCGTGGCTTGCGCAGCGGCCTCCTGCAGCTCGGACATCTCGATCGACCCTATCAACTCCGCACGCTGCCTGATCGGCTTGCACGACCGCCCTCACCCATTCTACAAACCAAGCATGGCTGAGACGATCTTTTTTCCCCGTCACCTGATTCTCGGCGCTGCGCTGATCTCGGGCGTGCTGCTAGCGCTCGCGGTGCACATGCTGGGCGCGCGCTACGGGCTCGACCTCGGCGGGCTTTGGCGCTCGGACACGCGTGAGTTCATGCCGGCCGGTGCGGCGATCGCGTGGTGGCTGATCGCCACCGTCGGCTTTTCGGGCGGCTACTTTACCGCGACGCTGATGCAGAGCGCCGTGTCGGGCCAGATCCCGCGAAGGATGCGGCAGTTCCTGATCGCAGTCGGCGTGCTCTTGCTCGCCGGCGCCGGACAGGCGGCCGCCGCACCAAGCCCGATCCCGACCATCTCCGGCGTGCTGGCAGGCCTCGCCGCACTGTGCCTCGGCGCAGTGATGGCATTCTGCGGCGCGCATTTCGCACTCCGCAAGGCCTGACGTTCAGGCAGAGGCGCGCAGGCGGGGCTTTGCCAGCATCATCGCAACCTCGGACGCTGGCCGCGGCGCGCTGAACAGATAGCCTTGCGCCTGGGTGCAGCCCTCGCGCCGCAAGAGCTCGAGCTGCGCATCGTTCTCGACCCCCTCCGCCGTGGTCGCGATCCCGAGGCTGCGTCCGAGGCCGGTGACGGCACGGACGATTGCCATGGAATCTTCGCGCGTCGAGAGCTCGGATACGAAGGAGCGGTCGATCTTGATCTTGTCGAAGGGGAAGCTGCGCAAGTAGCTGAGCGAGGAATAGCCGGTGCCGAAATCGTCGAGCGATATCCGCACGCCCTGCGCGCGCAGCTCGTGCAGGATCGCGAGCGTCGCCTCGCTGTTCTGGAGCAGCACGGATTCAGTGATCTCGAGTTCGAGGCGCTCGGCAGCGAGCCCCGAGGCGACCAGCGCCTCGGTCACCGAGGCGACCAGGTTCGGATTCTTGAACTGCACCGGCGAGAGGTTGACGGCGACGCCGATCTCCTCGGGCCAGGTGGCCGCATCGGCGCAGGCGTTGCGCAGCACCTGCTCGCCGAGCTGCACGATCAGGCCGGTCTCTTCCGCAAGCGGAATGAAGGCGGCCGGCGAAATCAGGCCGCGCTGCGGGTGATTCCATCGGCTCAGCGCCTCGAAGGCGACGACGCGGTCCCTGGCGACGTCGCGGATCGGCTGGTAGTGGACCTCGAACTCGTTCCTGCCCAGCGCCGCCCGCAGATCCATTTCGAGCAATCGCCGCGCCTGCGCGCGGGCATCCATGCCGGTCTCGAAGAAGCGATAGGTGCCGCGGCCGTCGGCCTTGGCGCGGTACAGCGCGAGGTCGGCGTTCTTCAACAGCGCGTCCGGATTGCTGCCATCCTGCGGCGACAGCGAGATGCCGATCGAGACGCCGATGATGATCTGATGGTCGGCGATCTCATAGGGCGCGGAAATCACCTCGACCAGACGTCCGGCGAGCGCGGTGGCCGCCGCCTCCTCCTTACCGAGCTGGACCACGGCGAACTCGTCACCACCGAGCCGCGCCACGGTGTCTCTCTCTCCGACACAGGCAGCTAATCTGCGGCCGACCTCTTTAAGCAGCGCGTCGCCGATCGGATGCCCGAGCGAATCATTGATGTCCTTGAAGTGATCGAGATCGAGGCACAACACCGCGAGCTGGTCGCCGGGCCTGGCGAGGCGCAGGCCCTGCTCGAGCTGCTCGTGGAACAGCACGCGGTTCGGCAGATTCGTCAGCGCGTCGTGACGCGCCATGTGAGAGATCTTCTCCTGAGCCGCCAGCCATTCGGTGATGTCCTCGAAGGTTGCGACCCAGCCGCCCCCTTGCATCGGCTGGTTGACGACACGGATCGAGCGGTTGAACCTGCTGACGATCGTGGTCGTGGTGCGGCTGTCGCGAGCGTCGGCGACGAGTTGCGCGAAGAACTGGTCCGGATCGCCCTGCCAGTGTCCCCGCGCCTGCTCTTCGCGCAGCACCTCGAGCAGCAGGCGACCGGCGAGCTGCATGTCGGTCCGGCGCAACATCGCGGCGTAGCGCTCGTTGAAGAGGAGGATCTTGCCGTCGCGGTCGAACATGCACAACCCCTGCGACATGTTCTCGAGCGCGGTGTCGAGCACGACCTGCTGACGCCCCAATTGGCCCTTGGCGCGGCGGTCGAGGATTGCGGCCACGAGCGCGATGGCGATGATGGCGGCTGCGGCGCTCGCGGTGAGCAGGGACAGCGTCGCCGGCGCGATCGACAGCCCGCTGATCGCGAGCGTCGGATCCGGCGTCAGCTCGACGGCCCCCATCGCCGTGAAATGATGCGAGACGATGGCGAGCGTGAGCATGCCGGTAGCAGTCACGGCATGCGAAAGGTCATCGCGCCGCGCTGCGACATAGATGGCCGCTGCGCCGAACACGATTCCGAACAGGATCGAAGCCGTCACCGTGCCGCTCACCCAGCCGATGCGCGCGGGCATCTCCAGCGCCGCCATGCCGGTATAGTGCATGGCCGCGACGCCGCCGCCGACGATGGCACCGCCGAGGAGAATCCAGGGCCTGCGCGTCGATGATACCGCGATGCTCAGGCCCACGAAGGTCACGGAGATCGCGAAGACCAGCGACAGGACCGTCACCGGAATGTTGTAGGCCGCGCCGGCGCCTGGGCCGTAAGCCAGCATCGCGATGAAATGCGTCGCCCAGATGCCGCAACCGCTGACGACGGCGTCGAGCGCAAGCCAGACCAAACGCGCAGAGCCCTGTGTGGCGCGCGCCCGATGAAACAGGCTGATCGCCGCGGCGCTGGCGAGCAGGCAGACCGCGCCGCCCAGCGCGACCAGGCGCCAGTCATGCTGATCTGTCAGGCAATAAAGAACTTGGTACATTTGGCAGGTCCATTTTCGGCACCTGCACTAAAGGGGGTGAGAGGTGGACAGTCGGTAACCGGCTACATCCCGGTTCGGCTCATGGTGAACGAAAGCTGTGAGCGCAGGGCAGCATACTCAGGGTTAACCATCGGCTGGCGCGCTATGCCAGATCGCCGTCGCGGCCAGCAGCAGGACCGCTGCCGCGATGATCAGCGACGCGTGCAGGCCGGTCATAAAGTTCCCCGCAACCAGCGAGCCGAACAGCGCAACCCCGAGCACGCTGCCGGTCTGCCGGGTCGCATTGAGCACGCCGGCCGCGATGCCCGAGCGGGCCTTCTCGACGCTGCCGAGCAGCGTCGAAGTCAGGGGCGGCACCAAAAGGCCGAGACCGCCGCTGATCGCGATCATCTGCACGGCGATCGCCCAATAGCTCGTGTCAGGAGCCATGCCGATCATGGCGAGGCAGCCCAGCGCCGAGACGCACGCACCCACGATCATGGTCCTGCAAGCTCCAATGCGCTCGGAAATGCGCGGCGCCAGCAAGTTCACCGGCAGCACCGCGCCCATCATCGGGACGAAGGCAAGCCCGGTCCACCAGGCCGACAGCCCGTTGACCTCCTGGAAGTAGAGGCTCAGCACGAAGATCAGGCCGTAGATCGCAACGTTCACGAGCAGGCCCACGAGCGAGGTCAGCGCGAACATGCGGTGGCCAAACAGCGACAGCGGTAGCATCGGCTGCGCCGCGCGCTGCTCCCGCCAGACGAACAGCGTGGCGAGGACAGTGGCCACGACGAAGGCTGCGATCACGGCAGGATGCGCCCAGCCGATCGCGCCACCTTCGATGATCGCGCCGGCGAGCGCGCCCAGTGCACCGATCGCCGCGCACTGGCCGGGCAGATCGACCTCGCGCGCGAGCGAGCGCGGGGTCTCATCGGTATAGCGCCAGGTCAGCCAGAGGCCGACAAGGCCTATCGGCAGGTTGACCAGGAAAATCGCCCGCCAGCCAACCAGCGTGATCAGGCCGCCGCCGACGAACGGCCCCGCGGTCAAGGTGAGGCTGGCGCCTGCGGCCCAGACTGCGACAGCGCGGCCGCGCTGCTTCTCGTCCGGATAAGCGTGGTTGAGCAGCGCCAGCGAATTCGGCACCAGGATCGCCGCCGCCAATCCCTGGATCAACCGCGCGCCGATCAAGACGACGGCGTTCGGCGACAGCGCGCAGGCGAGCGAGGCCGCGGTGAAGAGGGCGAAACCCGCCATGAAGACGCGCTTGGCGCCGATGCGATCGCCGAGCGCGCCGGCGGTCAGGATGAAGGCGGCAAAGGCGATGGTGTAGGCGCTCACCACCCATTGCAGTTCGGCGACCCCGCCGCCAAGCGCGGTGCCCATCGCATGAAGCGCGGTGTTGACGATGGTGACGTCGAGCTGCACCACGCCATAGCCGAGACTCATCGCAGCGAGCGTCAGCGAGGTGCCAAGGCGCGCGCGCGGTGCGCTTCCCGAGGACCCATAGTCGATATTGGTGGCGATATTGGTGCGCATGTTGCCATCCCGATTGCAGCCCCATGCGAAGACTACATGGCCCAACCCCAAGCATGATTCGATAAAAGTCGAATTATGGATGCTGAACTATTCGCTTGAGGAACGAACTCGCCACCTCTCCGGTGTCATCGCCCGCGAAGGCGGGCGATCCAGTATTCCAGAGACGGTGACGAATACGTAGAGGCCGCGGCGTACTGGATCCCCCGCTTTCGCGGCGGATGACATCTTAGAAAAACGCGCACGACTATCGCGCCGCGCGTCTCAGGAAGCCCCACTCAGCTCGCAGCGCGCAGGTTCACCTTGGTCTCGGCGATCGAGGTCAGCTTCTTGTCGGTCGCCTTCTCCTCCTCGAGCGTCTTGGCGAGTACCGTCGCGCAATCGTTGCGGCCGAGCTGCTTGGCCCAGGCGATCAGACTGCCGTAGCGGACGATCTCGTAGTGCTCGGCGGCCTGCGCGGCGTTGATGAGGGCCGCATCGAGCACCGCCTTGTCGGCGACTTCGCCGGCAGTGTCATCGGCCTCCTCGATGATGCCGTCGATCGCCGGGCAATCGACCGCCTTCACCTCGACGCCGTGCATCTTGAACACCTCCTCCAGCCGTTTCACGTGCTGCTTGGTTTCCTCGAGGTGCGTCAAAAAGCCCTGCTTCAACTGCGGATCGGTCGCCTTATTTGCCATTTTCGGCAACGCCTTGGTGAGCTGCTGCTCGGCGTAATAGATGTCCTGCAATTGATGCACGAACAGGTCGTTCATGGTCTTGATGTCCTTGGTGAACAGTCCCATCGTTCCAATCCTTGCACATTCGGGAACAGAGCGGCGCCGGCCTGCATGTGCAGGCCGCTTTATGCGCGGTGTTCGGTTGCTGATGCACCGCTAACCGGCACGCATGAGGGACGTTCCGAAGAGATCGGACACCTTGCGCTGGAACAAGGCGAACCGCGCTGCGGTTTGGCAAAATACGGGCAATGATACGGCAATGCCGCGACTCGCAATCCTTAACGCGCCGCAATGTGTAGGACGTATGACAAAAAGGGCTGTCCCAGCGCAGAACCTTCCGTTGTCAAGGGCTGCACAAACCGCTGTTTTTGCCTTAAGGAACTAGGATATGCCTTGCGATCAGTGCCAACCTTCAGGCTGCGATCGCACTCGATTGGCTCGCAGCTCAATTGGCTCGCAGCTCAATTGGGTAGGCTGTATGGTTAAGTGTGCCCCGCCGGGAGGATGAATGCAGGACGTGCTGCCCGCGCTGAAACGCGGCTTCAAGAGATGGATCGGCTGGCGACGGCTCGGCATTGCCGCGAGCGTCATGATCATCGCCTTCGCGATCACCACGCTGGTGCGCACCCTCAAGGGCATCGACACCGGCGTCATCCTGACCGCGTTAACCGAGATTCCCCGCGGCAATATCGGCCTTGCGGCGCTCTGCGTCTTTTTCGCCTTCTGTACGCTGACCTTCTACGACTTCTTTGCACTGCGAACGATTGGCAAGAAACACGTCCCCTACCGCATCGCAGCGCTGTCCAGCTTCACCTCCTATTCGATCGGCCACAACATCGGCGCGACCGTGTTCACCGGCGGGGCGATCCGCTTCCGGATCTATTCGGACTACGGGCTCAACGCGATTGACGTCGCAAAAATCTGCTTCCTCTCTGGCCTCACCTTCTGGCTCGGTAACATCTTCGTGCTCTCGATCGGCATGGCGATCCACCCCGATGCCGCCTCTGCGATGGACCAGCTCCCCTCAGCGATCAACCGCCTGATCGCCCTTGGCGGCCTTGCCTCGATCGCCGCCTATCTCGTTTGGCTATCAATGGGAGAGAAGCGCCGGGAGCTCGGTCAGAAGGGCTGGAAGGTCGTGCTGCCGTCGGCGCCGCTGACGCTGGTACAGATCCTGATCGGCGTGGTCGATCTCGGCTTCTGCGCGATGGCGATGTACCTCCTGGTGCCGTCCACCCCGCCGATCGATTTCATGTCGCTGGCTGTGGTGTTCATCCTGGCGACGCTGCTCGGCTTTGCCAGCCACGCCCCCGGGAGCATCGGCGTGTTCGACGCCGCCATGCTGCTGGCGCTCCCCGAGTTCGGCCGCGAGCAGCTCCTGGCGACCCTCCTGGTCTTCCGCATCCTCTATTTCATGATCCCGTTCGGCCTCGCCATTTCCATCATGGGAGCGCGCGAGCTTTGGATGAACGTCGTGGAGCCCTGGCAGGAACGCCGCAGGCTGGCGGAAGCCTGCGCGCAGGCCAACCTGCCCAAGCAGGTGACGCAGATGGAGCGCGAACGATCGCTGCGGCAGGCCAGCAAGCGTTGAGACGGTGGGCGGCGGCACCCCTGGACGGCAAGAGCTAAACTGGTCAGACAAACGTCGAAGGCAGGTCGAGAAAGCCTCTCTTATTTCCGCCTCAACTTTGACGTTGAAAGCGCGGGCCATGATCCGAGCCAATCTCCGCACCTTCCTCGCCGGCGCCCTGCTTGTCGGGATATTCGGCGCTCTGCCGCCTGAACGCGCTGCCGCACAGGACGGCAGCTTGCAGATCACCTGGGAGGTGCGCAACCGCTTCCGGCTGTTCCGCGAGGAGCGCGACTTCCTGCTCCATGTCGAGAACGCTCGCAACCGCAGCATTCTCGCGACCGAGCAGTCGCTGGAGATGCAAAGCGAGGGCCGCGGCTGGGCCCGCAACATGGTCAACCGCCTCTGCATCGACCTCCAGGGCCGGGTCAACCAGCCCTGCACCCGCGACAACGTCAAAGAGAACTACATCACCCCGATCGACCACCCGGTGACCGTGCGCCTGACCGGCGCCGTGCCGGTCGGGGCCACCTGCGCCTGGTCGTTCGACGACGGCGACGGACCGCAGGCCTCGACCTTCGACTGCGCCGAACCGGTGAACCTGCGCGTTCGCTATGGCAAGCAGACGGTGGCGACCGTCGACGTCTCCTCGGGCTCCGACCCGACCCAGCGCATCCAGGCCGAGATCCAGGTCCGCGACATCTTCATTGCGGGCTTAGGCGACAGCATCGCCTCCGGCGAAGGCAATCCGGACCGCCCCATCGCGCTGTCCGACGACGGTTTCTGCTTCCGCTCATATCTCGGCACCTCCGGCGGACAGTACTACCGGCCGAGCCGCGCCGGTTTCAAGGGCGGGCGAGCCTGCGAGGCGCCGGACACGCTCGCCAACTGGCAGCGCTACAACGCACTCTGGTTCAACGCCGCCTGCCATCGCTCGCTCTACAGCTACCAGAGCCGCACCGCGCTCGCGCTAGCGGTCCGCTATCCCCACATCGCAGTGACCTATCTGCCGCTCGCCTGCACCGGCGCGAGCATCAGTGACGGGCTGCTCGGCTCGCAGCGTGCGCGCGAATGCCCGCCCGGCAAGAGCGGCACCTGCCAGACCAGCGTCAATGCGCAAGTGGCCGAGCTGCGCGAGGCGGTCGCTGCGGCCAAAAAACGCCAGCCGGACCGCAAGCTCGACCTCGTGCTGCTCTCGATCGGCGCCAACGACGTCTATTTCTCCGGGCTCGTCGCCGACGTGATCGTGGACACCGCGACCGAACGCGCGCTGTTCACGCGCTCCGGCGTGATGGCTAGTGTCGACGACTCACGCGATGCGCTCGCGCGCGAGCTGCCCAGGAATTTCGTCAGGTTGCGCGAGGCCCTGAAGCCGCTGGTCGACGGCGACCTCTCGCATGTCGTCTATGTCTCCTACGCCAATCCGGCGCTCGCAGACGGCGGCGTACCCTGTCGCGGCGGCCGCGCCGGCTTCGACATCCATCCGGCCTTCAACGCCGATCCGCAGCGGCTTGCCCGGGTCTCGACCTATGTCGACACCGAATTCCTGCCGCAGCTCAAGGGGCTCGCGACCTGCACGCAAGGCGCGCTGTGCCGCGATCCCGAATCCGACCGCATGACCTTCGTCGATACGCATCAGGGAGTGTTCGCCGACCACGGTTTCTGCGCGCATGCCGGCACCGATCCCGAATTCGACCGCACCTGCTTTGCGGAGAACGGCCAGAGTTTTAACCCCGACATCGTCACCGCCGCGAGCCAGCCGATGCTCTGCGGCCGCGGCGCCTCCGAATATCGCGCCTATCTGCCGCGTGCCCGCTGGATCCGCGATGCCAATGACAGCTATTTCGCGGCGATGACCTATCCGCAAGGATTGCCCGCCGCGAGCCAGCCGAACGACATTCACGACGCCGCCTGGGGCGTGCTCTCCGCCGTCTATGGCGGCGCCGTACACCCGTCCGCCGAAGGCCACGCCGCGATGGCGGACGCGGCCCTGCCTGCCGCAAGCACGGTGCTCGGCCTCGACGCCGTGCCGCCCGGCTTCACCCGCGGCCTGCTGGCACCGCTGCTGCCGGGCCTGCGCCAGTAGACCGCGCTGCAAGCACACTCTCGGTGTCATCGTCCGCGGAAGCGGACGATCCAGTATTCTAGAGGCCGCGGCGCACTGGATTCCCCGCTTCCGGGGGGAATGACAGCGGCCCGCGAAAGTGACGTTCTTCCCCCTGCCGTTCCATCAATCCAAAAACGGTATCAATCGATACTCCCTTCAACTTGGACACTTTCCTGCGCGCCCCTCTAGGAGTCCTCCCTGAGGAAACATTTATTCTGAGGAGGCGCGCGCATGAGCGCAGTGGTGTCCGCAGCGGACGTGAAGAGGTCTCGCGTCAGGCTGTTTATCGTGACCATGCTGTTCCTAGTCACCACGGTCAATTATGCCGACCGTGCCACGCTATCGATCGCCGGCCCCGCGCTTGCCAAGGAACTGCATCTCGATCCCATCGCCATGGGCTACATCTTCTCGGCCTTCGGATGGTCCTATGTGATCGCCCAGGTGCCGGGCGGCTGGCTGCTCGACCGCTACGGCTCGCGCATCGTCTATGCCTTCAGCATCATCGTCTGGTCGCTGTTCACGCTGATGCAGGGCTGGGTCGGCTTCCTCGGCGCCGGCACCGCGGTCGCCATGCTGTTCGCGCTGCGTTTCCTGGTCGGCATTGCGGAGGCGCCCTCCTTCCCCGCCAACGCCCGCATCGTCGCGGCCTGGTTCCCGGGCAATGAGCGCGGCACCGCGTCGGCCTTCTTCAATTCCGGGCAGTACTTTGCGACCGTGATCTTCGCGCCGCTGATGGGCTGGATCGCCCATGATTACGGCTGGCGCTACGTGTTCTTCGTGATGGGCGCGCTCGGCGTCATCATGGGCCTCGTTTGGATCAAGACCATCTACGGTCCGAAGGAACACCCCTCGATCAACGAGGCCGAGTTCGACTACATCAAGGAGGGCGGCGCGCTGGTCGATCTCGACGCGCCCAAGGACGACCTGAAGGATGAGCGCGCGCCGGACTCAGGCCCGAAATGGGACCACATCCGCCAGCTTCTCTCCAACCGCATGATGCTCGGCGTGTATCTCGGCCAGTACTGCATCAACACGCTGACCTATTTCTTCCTGACCTGGTTCCCCGTGTACCTCGTCAAGGAGCGCGGCCTGTCGATCCTGCAGGCGGGCTTCGTCGCGACGCTTCCGGCCTTGTGCGGCTTCGTCGGCGGCGTGCTCGGCGGCATCATCTCGGACGCGATCCTGCGCAAGACGGGCTCGCTGACCATGGCCCGCAAGATCCCGATCGTCGGCGGCATGCTGCTGTCAATGGCGATCATCGGCTGCAACTATGTCGACGGGCAGGCGCTGGTGGTCGGCTTCATGGCGCTCGCCTTCTTCGGCAAGGGCATCGGCGCGCTCGGCTGGGCGGTCGTCTCCGACACCTCGCCCAAGGAAGCCGGCGGCGTCTCCGGCGGCCTTTTCAACACCTTCGGCAACCTCTCCTCGATCACCACCCCGATCGTGATCGGCTACATCGTGGCCGCGACCGGCTCGTTCAACGGCGCCCTCGTCTTCGTCGGCGTCAACGCGCTGGTCGCCGCGATCGCCTACCTCGTCGTCGTCGGCCAGATCCAGCGGGTGGTGCTCAAGCGTTCCTCCTGAGCGCTCCGGCAAAATCGGAGCGGACCAGGCAACTTGCGGCGGCTTCAAGGCCGCCGTCTTTGTTTCGGAGGTCATCGATGCTAGAAGTGCCAAGGAAACGCCTTATCCATCCAAGGCAAGTATCGATGTTCGACCTCAACCAGCTCCGCTGCTTCGTGACCGTGGCGGAGGAATTGCACTTCGGCCGCGCCGCCGCGCGGCTCAACATGACCCAGCCTCCGCTGTCCCGGCAGATCCAGGTTCTGGAGCACATCATCGATGCGCCGCTGCTGGAGCGCACCAGCCGCTCGGTGCGGCTGACGCCGGCCGGGCGCAGCTTCCTGCCCGAAGCCCGCCGCATCCTGAAGCTCGCAGAGAGCGCCTCGCAGGTCGCACGCCGCATCGCGCTCGGCAAGACCGGCTCGCTCAAGATCGGTTTCACGGCCGCGGCCGCTTACGGCTTCCTGCCCGAACTCGTCGCCGCCTGCCGCGCAAAACTGCCCGAGGTCGATTTCTCGCTGAAGGAGATGGTCTCTGGCGACCAGTTCGAGGCGCTCGCTTCGGGCCAAATCGATGCCGGCCTGTTGCGGCCGCCGATCGCGCGGCCGGAGCTTGCCAGCCGCCGCGTCGTTGCCGAGCCCCTGCTCGCCGCGATCCCGAAAAAGCACCCGCTGGCGAACGCCGAGTCCGTCACCATCAAGGATTTCGACGACCAGCCCTTCGTAATGTATTCGCCCTATGAGAGCCGTTACTTCCACGACCTTCTGGTCGCGCTCTTCACCCGCGCCGACGTGCTGCCGCGTTATGTCCAGCATTTGAGCCAGATCCACTCGATCCTCGCCATGGTGCGCGGCGGGCTCGGGCTTGCCATCGTGCCGGCGGCGGCCGCGAGCCTGAAGATCTCCGACGTCCGCCTGCGGCCGCTCAAACTGCGCACGCGCGTTCCGGTCGAGCTCTTCATGGTCTGGCGGCGCGAGGACGAGAACCCGCTGCTGTCCGCGCTGGTGAAAATCGCGGGCGAATTGGCCGCTGCGGAGACCATGGAAGATTGATGCTGAATACGCATCATTCGATATAGGCTTTGGCTTGGACGCGCATCGAACGGTCTCTTAAGTAATGTCCCATGGACGCGCGCTTGTCGCGCATCCTCCAGGACATCGGACGCCACATCGCGCGTCCCCCAGAACATCCGGTGCGCAAGCCCGCGCGCCGCATTCAAAACCCAGAGGGAGCAGCGCCCGTGAGCAAGATGACCCCGCAGGAGATGGCCCAGAAGATCGGCTCCGGCCTCCTGTCCTTCCCCGTCACGCCGTTCAAGGCTGACTACTCCTTCGACGAGGCAACCTACCGAGCCAACATGGACTGGCTGTGCGGCTATGACGTCGCCGGCCTGTTCGCTGCCGGCGGCACCGGCGAATTCTTCTCGCTGACGCCGACCGAGGTTCCGCAAGTGGTCAAGGTCGCCGTCGACGAGACCAAGGGCCGCGTGCCCGTGCTGGCTGGCACCGGCTATGGCACTGCGACCGCGCGCGAGATCGCGATCGGCGCTGAAAAGGCCGGCGCCGACGGCCTGCTCCTGCTGCCGCCCTATCTCACCCATTCCGAGCAGGAGGGCCTCGCCGCCCACGTCGAGGCGGTCTGCGCCGCCGTGAAGATCGGCGTCATCGTCTACAACCGCGACAACGCCATCCTCCAGCCCGACACGCTCGCGCGCCTCGCCGAGCGCTGCCCGAACCTCGTCGGCTACAAGGACGGCATCGGCGACATCGAGCTGATGACCCGCGTCTACACCAAGCTCGGCGATCGCCTGACCTATATCGGCGGCCTGCCCACGGCCGAGACCTTTGCCCTGCCCTATCTCGACATGGGCGTGACGACCTACTCGTCGGCCGTGTTCAACTTCGTGCCGGAGTTCGCAACCAAGTTCTACGCCGCCGTGCGCAAGCGCGATCACGAGGCCATTCACGCGGGCCTGAAGAACTTCATCCTGCCGCTGATCACGATCCGCAACCGCAAGAAAGGCTATGCAGTCTCGATCATCAAGGCGGGCATGAAGGTGATCGGCCGCGACTCCGGTCCTGTCCGCCCGCCGCTCACCGACCTCACTGAGCAGGAGATCGCGGAACTCACTGCGCTCGTGCAAAAGCTGCCCGCCGCGCAATCGGCACAACAGGCGGCAGAATAACGAAACGAAAAAAGGGAGGAGCTGCCGATGGTCGAAGTTTCCGGCGCGCCAGTCGCCAGCGCGTCAGTCGCCGGCGCACCAATCGTCACGTCGATGCAGGTGATCCCGGTCGCCGGCCGCGACGGCATGCTCCTCAACTTGAGCGGCGCGCACGCGCCGTTCTTTACCCGCAACATCGTCATCCTCACCGACAACTCCGGTCACACCGGCGTCGGCGAGGTGCCGGGCGGCGAGAAGATCCGCAAGACGCTTGAAGACGCCCGCGACCTGGTGATCGGCAAGACCGTTGGCGCGCTGAACAACATCCTCGCCGACATCCGCACCGCCTTTGCCGACCGCGATGCCGGCGGCCGCGGCAAGCAGACATTTGACCTGCGTGTGATGATCCACGCTGTGACCGCGGTGGAATCCGCGCTGCTCGATCTGCTCGGCCAGCACCTCGGCTTGCCCGTCGCAGCCCTGCTCGGTGAAGGCCAGCAGCGCAAGAGCGTCGAGACGCTCGGCTATCTCTTCTTCGTCGGCGACCGCCGCAAGACGAGTCTCGCTTATGTCGAGGGCGAGACCGGCAAACCGGAATGGTTCAACCTGCGCCATCAGGAAGCGATGACGCCGGAGACCGTCGTTCGCCTCGCGGAAGCGACCCACGATCACTATGGCTTTGCCGATTTCAAGCTGAAGGGCGGCGTCTTGCGCGGCGAGCAGGAGATCGAGGCCGTCACTGCCATCGCCAAGCGTTTTCCCAATGCGCGCGTCACGCTCGATCCGAACGGCGCCTGGTCGCTCGATGAGGCTGTCAGCCTCTGCAAGGACATGCACGGCATCCTCGCCTATGCCGAGGACCCCTGCGGCGCCGAAGCCGGCTTCTCCGGCCGCGAGATCATGGCCGAGTTCCGCCGCGCCACCGGGCTGCCGACCGCGACCAACATGATCGCCACCGACTGGCGCCAGCTGTCTCACGCATTGAGACTCGGCGCGGTCGACATTCCCCTCGCCGACCCCCACTTCTGGACCATGCAAGGCTCGGTGCGCGTCGCCCAGACCTGCCGCGACAACGGCCTGACCTGGGGCTCGCACTCCAACAACCATTTTGACATCTCGCTCGCCATGTTCACCCATGTCGGCGCCGCGGCCCCCGGCAAAGTCACCGCGATCGACACCCACTGGATCTGGCAGGACGGCCAGGCGCTCACCAAGGAGCCGCTCCAGATCAAGGGCGGCAAGATCGCGATACCCGACAAACCGGGCCTGGGCATCGAAATCGACCGGGCAGCCATCGAAGCCGCGCATGGCCTTTACAAGCAGCATGGACTTGGTGCCCGGGATGACGCTATTGCCATGCAGTACCTGATCCCCGGCTGGACCTTCGACGACAAGCGTCCTTGCCTCGTGCGCTAAAAACTTCCCTGGAGGAAAAAGATGACTGCGATCCTGAAGAATTTCATTGGTGGTGAATGGGTCGACGGCTCCGGCATCACCAGGAACATCAACCCCTCCAACACCAACGACGTCGTCGGCGAATATGCCAAGGCCGACAAGGCGCAGACCGAGAAGGCGATCGCGGCTGCCAAGGCCGCGTTCCCGGCCTGGGCGCGCTCGACGCCGCAGGAGCGCTTTGACGCGCTGACCAAGATCTCGACCGAAATCCTCGCCCGCAAGGAAGAGCTCGGCCGCCTGCTCGCCCGCGAGGAAGGCAAGACCCTGCCCGAGGGCATTGGCGAGGTCGCCCGCGCCGGCCAGATCTTCGCGTTTTTCGCCGGCGAAGCGCTTCGCCTGATCGGCGAGAAGGGCGCCTCCGTGCGTCCCGGCCTCGAGGTCGAGATCACTCGCGAGCCGGTCGGCGTCATCGGCATGATCACGCCCTGGAACTTCCCGATCGCGATCCCGGCCTGGAAGATCGCGCCCGCTCTCTGCTACGGCAACACCGTGGTGTTCAAGCCGGCTGAGCTCGTGCCGGGCTCGGGCCATGCATTGTCCGAGATCATCACCCGCTCCGGCATTCCGGCCGGCGTGTTCAACCTCGTCGTCGGCTCCGGCTCCGTGGTCGGCCAGACCCTGCTCGATCATCCCGACGTCGCCGCGATCTCGTTCACAGGCTCGGTGCAGACAGGGCGCAAGATCGCGCAGGCCTGCGTGCTCTCGAACCCCATGAAGAAGTTCCAGCTCGAGATGGGCGGCAAGAATCCGCTGGTCGTGCTCGATGATGCGGACCTCAAGACCGCCGTCGAGGTCGCCGTCAACGGCGCCTATTTCTCGACCGGCCAGCGCTGCACGGCGTCCTCGCGCCTGATCGTCACCGAAGGCATCCACGACCGCTTCGTCGCGGCGATGGCCGAGCGCCTGAAGGGCCTGTCGGTGGACGACGCGCTCAAGGCCGGAGTGCATATCGGCCCCGTGGTCGATCAAAGCCAGCTCGACCAGGACCTGCGCTACATCAAGATCGGCCAGGACGAAGGCGCCAAGCTCGCCTGGGGTGGCGAGTTGCTCAAGCGCGAGACCCCGGGCCACTACCTCCAGCCGGCGCTGTTCACGGAGGCCAACAACAACATGCGCATCGCGCGTGAGGAAATCTTCGGACCGGTCGCCGCAGTCATCCGCGCCAAGAACTACGAGGAGGCACTGGCGATCTCCAACGACACCGAGTTCGGCCTCGCCTCCGGCATCTGCACCACCAGCCTGAAGTACGCCACGCATTACAAGCGCAACAGCGAGTCCGGCATGGTGATGGTCAACCTGCCGACCGCCGGCGTCGACTATCACGTGCCCTTCGGCGGCCGGAAGGGCTCGAGCTACGGAGCCCGCGAGCAGGGTTCGTACGCCCGCGAGTTCTACACCACGGTGAAGACCGGCTACACGTTCCCTGGCTGATAGGCCGATCATTGTAGGGTGGGTTAGCGTCAGCGTAACCCACCTCTTTACTATCCCGAGCCGAGAGAAGTGGTGGGTTACGCTTCGCTAACCCACCCTACAAATGCTGGAGCCCGCATGGACCAGTCAGTCGCAGCGAAAGAGCAGCCCCTCTACATCAAGCTCAACGAGCGCGACAATGTCGCGATCGTGGTCAATGATTTCGGGCTTCCCGCCGGCTCCCGCTTTGCCTGCGGGCTGACGCTGCGCGCCTTCGTGCCGCAAGGACACAAGACGGCACTGGTCGATATCGCGCAAGATGCGCCGATCATCCGCTATGGCGAGGTGATCGGCTATGCGCTCTCGCCGATCCTGGCCGGCGAATGGGTCGACGAAGCGCGCATCCGCATGCCGGAGGCGCCCGCGCTCGACAAGCTCGAAATCGCCACCGCCGTCCCCGCTCCGCTGCCGCCGCTCGAAGGCTTTACCTTCGAAGGCTATCGCAATCCGGACGGCTCGGTCGGCACCAAAAACATCCTCGGCATCTCCTCTTCCGTGCAATGCGTCAAGGGCACGATGGAATATGCGGTGAAGCGCATCCGCACCGAGCTGTTGCCGAAATATCCGAACGTCGACGACGTTGTTCCCCTTACCCACGCCTATGGTTGTGGCGTCGCGATCACCGCGCCCGACGCCGTCGTGCCGATCCGCACGCTGCAAAACCTCGCGCTCAACCCCAACTTCGGCGGCGAGATCCTCGTCGTCGGCCTCGGCTGCGAGAAGCTCGCGCCCGAGCGGCTCGTGCCCGAAGGCGTGAATGATGCCATCGTGCGCATGCAGGACGAGGCCTTCGACGGCTTCGGTGCGATCGTCGATGCGATCATGACGCAGGCCGAGGCGCGCCTGAAGATCCTCAACGCGCGCAAGCGCGAGACCTGCCCGGCCTCCGATCTCGTCATCGGCCTGCAATGCGGCGGCAGCGACGCCTTCTCCGGCGTCACTGCAAATCCAGCCGTCGGCTATGCCGCGGATCTGCTGGTGCGCGCTGGCGCCACAGTGATGTTCTCGGAAGTCACCGAGGTGCGCGACGCCATCCAGCTGCTCACCCGCCGCGCCATCAACGAGGACGTCGGCCGCGCGCTTGTGCGCGAGATGGCCTGGTACGACTCTTACCTCGCCCGCGGCGGCGCCGACCGCAGCGCCAACACCACGCCCGGCAACAAGAAGGGCGGCCTTGCCAACATCGTCGAGAAGTCGCTCGGTTCGATCGTCAAGTCCGGCTCGTCCGCCATCACCGGCGTGCTGTCGCCCGGTGAGAAGGCGACGCAGAAGGGCATGCTGTTCGCGGCGACGCCGGCCTCCGACTTCATCTGCGGCACGCTTCAGCTCGCCTCCGGGATGACGCTGCAAGTATTCACCACCGGCCGCGGCACGCCCTACGGCCTCGCCGCAGCCCCCGTGATCAAGGTTGCAACGCGCAGCGAGCTTGCACGGCGCTGGAAGGACCTGATCGACTTCGACGCAGGCCGCATCGCGACCGGCGAGAAGACCATCGAGGAAACCGGCTGGGACCTGTTCCGCCTGATCCTCGATGTCGCCAGCGGCCGCACCAAGCCTTGGTCGGATCGCTGGGGCATCCACAACGATCTCACGCTGTTCAATCCTGCGCCCGTGACGTGACACCGCCACGTCACGCCGGCGACAGGACAGCAACGATCAAGAGGACTCTGAATGTCCCGTATCACCACCTTGCGCACCATCCGCATCGACGAGCGGCCGAACCTGATCTGGGTCGAGGTCGAGACCGATGAAGGGCTAACCGGCCTCGGTGAGAGCTTTCGCGGCGCGCAGGCAGTCGAGGCCGCCGTGCATGAGCTTGCGGCGCCCCTGGTGCTCGGCCAGGACTCCCGGCGGATCGAGGCGATCTCCCGCCAGTTGCTGACGCCCTATCTCGGCTTTCACAGCGTCAGCGCAGAGGTTCGCGCGGCGAGCGCCATCGACATCGCGCTGTGGGACATCAAGGGTCAGCGCCACGGCATTCCCGTGCACGAAGCGCTCGGCGGCGCGAGCCGGCTCGAGATCCGTGCATACAACACCTGCGCCGGCTATGCCTACAACACCAAGAGCGCCAAGCGCCGAGAGATCGGCACTGAGGATACTGCGCTTGGCCCCTATGACGACCAGATCGCCTTCATGCGCGACGCCGGCGCGCTTGCCGAGAGCCTCGTGAGTGAAGGCTACGGCGCCATGAAGATCTGGCCGTTCGATCCCTTTGCCGCGAATGGTGGCCATTCGATCACGCTGAGCGACCTCAAGACCGGCCTCGAGCCATTCCGGAAAATCCGCGCTGCCGTCAGCGACCGCATCGACATCATGTGCGAGCTGCACAGCCTGTGGGGCATGCAGGCGGCGGAGCGCATCTGCCGCGGCCTCGAAGATTACGGCGTGTTCTGGGTTGAGGATCCCCTCTGCAAGATGGACGACGCGCAGGGTCTCGCCGATCTCAGGCGCCGGGTGAAGACGCCGATATGCGGCAGCGAGACGCTTGCGGGTGCTGCAAGCTTCCGCAACCTGCTTGCCGTGGATGCGCTCGACGTGGTGATGCTCGACATCGCCTGGTGCGGGGGCTTGAGCGAGGCGCGCAAGATCGCAGCACTTGCAGAGGCCTACAACAAGCCGGTCGCGCCGCACGATTGCACCGGCCCGGTTGCGCTGATGGCCGGTCTGCATCTCGCCGTCCATGCGCCGACCGCGATCTTCCAGGAGGTCGTACGCGCGACCCTGTCCACCTGGTATCGCGATCTCGTGACGGAGCTTCCCGCCGTCCGCGACGGCATGGTGTCGGCGCCGCGTCGTCCCGGCCTCGGGCTCGCGCTCAATCCGGACTTGCGCGGGAGGCCGGACGCGACGGTACGCGAGTCCAAACTCGGCGCGTAACCGGCTCGCGACCGTCGCCTGTCCACGCCCGACAACAAGTCGGGCGCAAGCAGCCGCTTCGGCGTAGTCCAGCCAAGCCGCACCAAGGCGCCGCGCCGCATGCAAAGACCTAAAATGCCTCGAGCCGTCGCACCTCCTTTTCTGCAACCTTCACCAGCGGCTTCACGGCCTGATCCTCCCGACCCAGCACCACGCCGGACGCAAAGGCCCTAGCTCGCCCATTCCGGGCCGGCGTCTTGAGCGCAGCGTCAACAGCCATGTCGCGATGCGCGACAAAGTCGTTGAGCGCGCCAAGTGCGTTCTGGATCTTCTTCAGATGCCGGGACAACCCGGAAATCTCCTTCCGCTCGTGTCTGGACGGAAACAGACTTTCAAAGAACTCGAGTGCATATCTGATCTTCTTGGCCCTGATGCGCAGCTTGTGCCGTTCCCGGGCGGACATCTCGTCGAGATGCCGCCCGTGCTTGCGCAGCTTCTTGATGCGACGATGCAGCAGCCTGGCGGCGAATTTGCAGATCGGCGCCTTAGCATCTTCTGACGCAATCGTTTGGTCAGCTTCGATCCATTGCAGCGTGTCGACCAGCAGAGATCGGTAGCGCTGCCCGTTGACGGCTTCTTTTGCGCGCGCGAAGGCGCGCTCGCGCCTGGCACAGAACTCTTTCTTGATGGCCTTGCCGCCCCTGCGCAGCAACACGTCGCGCGTAGCGGGCTCGATATTTTCGGTCACGAAGACATCGAGCTCACGCGCGGGCGCGAGTTCGTTGGTGAGCCACTTCAGTTCGTGCTTGATCCTGTTCGTGCCGGTTCCAGACAGGATGTTCGAGAACAACGAGATCGCCGCGCGCAGGCGGCGCAATCCCACCCGCATCTGGTGAATTCCTTCCGGATCGCCATTGCGGACGGCGTCGGCGTTGCCTGAAAAATGGCGCGCGGTCGCGCGAGCGATGATCCGGAAGGCCTCACCGACCTTCAGACCGGAATTCAAAGCGATGCTTTCGGCGGAAAGAACCGGATGTTCTTCGCCGCGCGCAAGAGCATAACCCCGGTCCGACTTCGATCGCAGATCGAGCTCGGCTTGCGATTTCCGTTCGATCGACCTTGCGACGCGAAACAAATCGACGAGCCGGCCGCTCTTGAGTTCCAGTTCAAGCTCCTCAACCGGGCTGGAGCGTTGCCCGGCGACGATACGTCCGCGATCGATGGCGAGCTCGATCTCACTTCTCCTGGTACGAAGTGGCAGCGTGATGCGGTGCACCGATGTCTCGAACACGGGTTTCAGCTTGCGACGCAACTTCTCGGATGCAAACGGCTCGAGCGGAGTACCCTGCGCCTTGCCGAGGTTCGGCGCACCGTTCTTGATCTCCGCCTCCCATTCACCGCGGCCGAACTGCGCACCGTTGGCCGACTTGACCGTCTGGACGTGCTTGTCACCGTCATCGCGCACGCGGAGCGTGAGGCCATGCCGTTTCAGCTTGCATTTTCTGGTATCGAAGTAGGTCGACACCAGATCGTTCTCGGATCGCGGTCCGATTCTGCCGCCAGCCAAGCGCCCGTTCGCCAACGCCTTGTAATGGCGCACGGGCACGCGGAACTTCAGTTCGGCCTCGACAGCCATGTTGCTCTCCCGAGTTGGCTGCAGACAACGCGCGAGACACGAGCGGGGTACCACACGATGAGAGGCCACTCCGGGCGCGTAATTCGCCGAGCGACGCTTAGTCGCATGCGACGGATCCGCGAAACAGTCCTGAAACACAAGCGCGAGGCATTTCCGGATCGCTTCGTCGCGCTGATATCTCGCAACCAAATATCGCCGCTCATGCTTCGCAGATTTGCGAACCTATTCCGACATCGTCGCGACCAACTCAGCGATTGCAATCTTCCAAGGAGATTTAGACATGCGGATTCTTTCGACGATTGCCGTCGCCGGCATGATGATTGCAAGCGGTGCAAACGCATTTGCTGGCGAGCTTCCCTCTTACGAAGTGAAGTCATTGCCGATTTCGGCTGTGCAGGTGCAGGTGCTCGGCGCTGCCGGCGTGCAGGAGCAGGCGGCGACGCCGGTGCTGGCCGTCGCAGGCATGCCCGCCTCCCCTGCGCAGATCGCAGTGCTGTCGCCGCGCGTCAAGGTGGTCGCGAGCGCGACCGCGACGAACGAGCAGCGTTAAGCAGCGCACCGTCATTCCGGGGCACGCGAAGCGCGAACCCGAAATCACGATCTGCGTGATTGTGAGCGCAGCGAAGCAATCCAGAGGCTTATCCGCCGATAGATTCCTGGATCGCTTCGCTGCGCTCGCAACGACAGGATTGGGCGCGTGCTATCCACGACTCCAACTGTCATCGCCCGCGAAAGCGGGCGATCCAGTATTCCAGAGACAGTGCGAGGATACGGAGAAGCCGCGGCGTACTGGATTCCCGCCGGAGCCTGTCATCGGGCTCGCCGAAGGCGAGACCCGGTGGCGGGGAATGACAGCGATGCGCGGAGAAAGGCCGGAAACCAGCGTCGCGTCGGCGCCCCTACTGCTTCACCGGCGCCATCATCGCGCCGCCCTTCTTCGCGACGGGCGCGGGCGGCTTTGCGGCGACGGCTTGCGCGGGGAGATATTTTGCCAAGATGGCAGGATCGACCTGCGCGAGGTAGGTGTCCGGCAGGCGCGTCCAGCTCTCGTCCTTGCCGAGCAACGAGATGCCGAGGTAGCCGCGCAGGGTGAGCGTCTGACCATCCGGGCTGACCTTCATGTTCGCCTTCCAGATGTTGCCGTCGCGCGGATTGAGCACGTTACCACCTTCGTACTTCAGGCCGTCGCGCTTCATGTCGCGCACGAACGACAGGCCGAGCACCGGCGCGTTCTTGCGATCATCCGTGCATTTGGTGCAGGCCTCGTTCGGGTCATCGGTCGGACGCGGGAAGGTCTTTGCGATCACGCCTTCGAAGACGCCGTTGTGGTCGATGAACAGAAACCAACCGACCTGCTTGCCGTCCTCGATCTTCTGCCAGAGGCCCGCAGCCGTCGGCTGCTGGGCCTGCGCTGCGACGGGCTGTGACATCGCAGTCGATAGCGCGAGGCCGAGCGCGACGAGCGAGAGCAGTCGGAAGCTGGAAAAGATATTCCGCATAATGATCACCTGGCTTACCCACGACTGGAATGGCCGCAGACTAAGGCTATTTCGCGAAGGGTTCCAGCACCAGAACATGGCATGTGCCCTCCCCGTTCCGGCCCGGATCAGTTGACTCCGAGCTTCTTTTGCAAGCTGGACGAAGACGTCGTGTACTGGAACACCAGCCGCTTCTCCGGATAGACGTAACGATGGGCTTTCTGCGCCATCAGCGCGCCCTCATGGAAACCGCACAGGATCAGCTTGATCTTGCCCGGATAGGTGTTGATGTCGCCGATCGCGAAGATGCCGGGCACGTTGGTCTCGAACGCGCTGGTCTCGACCGGCACCAGATTGTTCTCGAGCGCAATGCCCCAGTTCGCGACCGGGCCAAGCTTCATTGTGAGCCCGAAGAACGGCAGCATGGTGTCGCAGACGATCTCGGCGACGCTGTTGTCATTGCCCTTGATCGTCGCGCCGGCGAGCTTGCCGTCAGCGCCGGACAGCGCGGTGACCTGACCGAGTTTCAAATCCATCTTGCCTGCGGCCACCAGCGCGCGCATCTGCTCGACGCTGTGGGGGGCGGCGCGGAATTCGTCGCGACGGTGGAGCAGCGTGATGCCTTTGGCCAGCGGATGCAGATTGAGCGTCCAGTCGAGCGCGGAATCGCCGCCGCCGACGATCAGTATTTCCTTGTCGCGAAACTGCTCCATCTTGCGCACGGAGTAATGCACCGAGGTTCCTTCATAGGCCTCGATCCCCGGCACCGGCGGACGCTTGGGTTGGAACGAGCCGCCGCCGGCGGCGATCACCACCACCTTGCATTCGAACACCTTGCCGGCATCGGTGGTAACGCGAAACGCGGGATCGCCGATCTTCTCTAACGTCTCCACCATCTCACCGAGATGGAAGGTCGGATGGAACGGCTTGATCTGCTCCATCAACGCGTCCGTGAGGCCCTGCCCCGAGACGTGCGGAATGCCGGGTATGTCGTAGATCGGCTTCTCCGGGTAGAGCTCGGCGCACTGGCCGCCGACCTTGTCGAGGATGTCGACGAAATGCGCCTTCATGTCGAGAAGGCCAAGCTCGAAGGCGGCGAACAGACCGCAGGGGCCAGCGCCAATAATCAGCACATCGGTTTTGATCGCGTCGCTCATGTCGTCTCTTTATCGGTCGTTGTCGGTTGGACGGCGCCCGGCAGGCAACGGAAAAGGGCAGTTCCTGTCTAGCCAACGAGGACGGCCCAGGGAAGGCATAAAAGCATTGGCCGCCTGCTGGCAGGGCTACTTGCCGGGTCAGGATAACTGGGCTGTAACGGCGGAGGAGATGAGGGAGATCAACAGTGAACGCACCAAGCCGCCTGGATTCAGCGCCGTGCCTTGCGGATTTCCCCTATCGCCTCAGCGACAATGTGCGCTTCGGCGATCTCGATCCCAACCAGCACGTCAACAACGCGGTCTATGCCACCTATTTCGAGACCGGCCGCGTCACGCTGATGAAGGACCCGAAGATCGGGCTGACGCCGCCGGGGCTCGCCTGGATCATGGTCCGACTCGACATCCATTTCCGCGCCGAGCTGCACTGGCCGGGGACGATCGAGCTGGGGCTCGGCGTCGTGAAACTGGGACGGACGTCAGTGACCTTCGAGCAGGTCGTGTTCTCCGAAGGCAGATGCATTGCCTCCGCGATGTCGGTCGGCGTCCTCATCGAAGAGGCCTCGCGGCGGCCGACGCCGCTCACCGCCGAGGTCATCGAGAAGCTCAAGCCCTGGCACAAGCGCGGCATCGAGGTCGCGCCACCGAAGCTCGAGATTTAGAAGTCAGGCTTGCCGTTCCGGCGTCGACACCACGAGCCCGTCGAGCTCGTCGGACACCTTGATCTGGCAGGACAGGCGCGAGTTCGGGCGCACGTCGAAGCCGAAGTCGAGCATGTCCTCTTCCATCGGCGTCGGGCTGCCGACCTTCTCGCGCCAGGCTTCGTCCACATAGACGTGGCAAGTCGCGCAGGCGCAGGCGCCGCCGCACTCGGCCTCGATGCCCGGAATGGCATTGCGGATGGCGCCTTCCATCACGGTCGCGCCGTTCTCGACTTCTACCGTGCGGGTTTCGCCCTTGTGGTCGACATAGTGGATTTTGGCCATGTGTGCTCGTGCTGCCGGAGTCTTTGGAATGAGGGAGGGTCCGGGCTGTCCTATAACGGGTCGCTTGGCGCCGCGCCATAGCGTTTTCGAGCGAAGTGGAGACCGGTTCGCGTGAAGAAAACGCGTCAGAACAAGAGACTTGAGCCCGGTTCTGACCACGTCAGAACTGGACACTAGTGCGGTCGCCCAAGGGCAGTTTGCGGAATTGAGGGCCGGCCTCAGGCCCGGCGCAGCATCGTCTCGATCGCTTCGCGGGCGTCGGCCACGGCCTCCTTCAGCACGGCGAAGGCGCGGGTCGGGTTGTTGCCGGTCCGGATCGCGCATTCGAGCTCAGCGGCAGCATCCGCCACCACAAAGGCGCCGATCCCGCGTGCCGAGCCCTTCAGCTTGTGCGCCAGAGCGGATGCATCTGCGGGAAGCGCCGCCATCGCCGCGATCAGCCGGTTCGACTGCTCCGCGAACATCGCGAGCACCTCGGATTCGAGCTCTGCATCCCCGAGGGTCATGCGCGCGAGATGGTCGAGATCGAGGGGATGGTCGAGCGGAGCAAGCGGCGGCGAGGGCATCCAGTCCATCCGTTGCAGATCAGGCGTCATGGCGCAGGCCCCGGCATCGCTGGCAACGCGCCAGTCCGGCGGCGAAGCTTTTCGGCCCTCACCCAACCATGGAAATGGTTAACGGAACGTTAGTCCGGTTTTACCCAATTCCGCCCGCATGTTGCCGAAAAGTTGCCGCAATCTCTAGAGTTCCGTGGAAAATTCCATTTATTGCTAAGGCCTTACGGCCCGATCCTGTTAACGATGATTAAGATTGTCTTAATCGCGGCCATTTCATTCGCAGCGCTCTGCCAATAGGATGTTGCGGAAATTGGCGGACAAGCCGTCTCGGGTGGGGGACGGCAATGAATCCGCGTAAGCGGCATGAACCGGTCTGTGGGCTTGCGCAACACGCAGGCTGCGCGGGGTGACGTGTACTAGTAGCGAGGGCTCAGACTGAACATGGCGAATACTCCCAAGAAGGTCAAAGACCCCACGGAAGTCGCGCTTTCTGCAATCCAGGAAGCCCTGAACATCAGCGACACTGCCGCGGACACCAGTCGCGCCTCCGCGGTGCGCACGGACAACGCGCCTCCCCTGCCGCCACCGACGCCGCCCTCCTTCGACGAGCCGACCTTCGAGGCGCGCCCTGCCGCGACCGAGCGACCGGTGTTCGACCCGATCGAGGAGCCGCGCACGCCGCGCCGCGCCGCCAATGACGACCGCGAGACCATCGGTCAGCTCCTCCAGGCACTTCAGAAGGGCCGCCCTGCCCGCAGCGTCTACACCTTCGCAACTGTCTTCGCCGGCATCTGGCTTGCGGCCTGCGCCGCGCTGACCGTCGGCTTCCTGCCCTCGATCCATGCCGCCATGGGCCAGAGCGGTGGCGTGCTGGTCATCGCCGGCCTCGTCGCGATGTTCTTCGCGCCCATCATGCTCTTCTACTTCCTCGCGAGCCTCGTTTGGCGCGGCCAGGAAATGCGCATGATCGCGCAGGCCATGGCGCAGGTTGCGATCCGCTTCTCCGAGCCGGAGGGGTCGGCTTCGGATTCCATGGTCACCGTCGGCCAGGCCATCCGCCGCGAGGTCGCGGCGATGGGCGACGGCATCGAGCGCGCGATCGCGCGCGCAGGTGAGCTCGAGACGCTGGTCGCGAACGAAGTCGCCGCCCTCGAGCGCGCCTATAGCGACAACGAAGTCCGCATCCGCGCCCTGCTCCAGGACATCGCGCATCAGCGCGACAACCTGGTCGGCCAGGCCGAGCAGGTCCGCAGCGCCATTTCCGGCGTGCAGATCGACCTGCGCCACGACATCGCGCTGATCTCGGACGCGATCGCCTCGCGCGTCGACGAGGTCGCCAAGTCCATCACCGGCGCACTGGAAGAGCGCGGCGCGCACATCACGCAGGCGTTGAGCAATGCCGGCGACAACATGATTCTCGCACTCGGCGAGCGCGGCGGCGACCTGCTCGACCGCCTCGAGGAGGCCAGCAACGAGACCACGCGCGCGGTGCTCGACGCCAGCGAGCGGCTGACCACCAGCCTCAACTTCAAGACCGGTCACGTCCACGACGAGTTCGTCGACCTCGCCGACCGCGTCCACGAGATGCTGAACGAGCGCATCGATCGCATCACCGGCGAGTTCGAGCAGCGTTCGTCCGCGATCGTCGACGGCATCTCCGAGCGCACCGAGCAGGTCCACGACTCCCTGAAGAACTCCTCCGACTCGCTCCTGCTCGAGCTCGAGCTGCGCTCCAACGACCTCTCGGCCAAGATCGACGACGCAGGCCACAGGCTCGCCGGCCACATCATGACGAGCGGCGACAAGGCGAGCGAGGCGCTCGATGCCACCGTCAACACCCTGGTCGCCAAGGTCGTCAGCCAGACCGAGACTGCGCACGATTCTCTCTCCTTGCAGATGAGCGCATTCGACGAGCTGGTGAAGAACCAGGGCGCCGATCTCGTGGAGAGGTTCGCTCGCGACTCCGGCACGCTGGGCGCGCTGATCACCCGCCACATCTCCGAGTTCGACCGCACGGTGAAGACCTTCGGCGGCGAGATCGTCGAGCGCATGGGACAGCGCACGACGGATATCGCCGAGACGCTGAAGACCTATGTCGACAATTTCGACACCCGCCTCACCTCGAACGGCGGCGAGATCACCGCGGCGCTCGACCAGCGCCTGGTGCAGTTCGAAACCACGCTCGGCGAACGCGTCACAAATCTCGATGGTTCGCTCAACAGCAGGCTCGCCAACTTCGACGGTGTGATCGAAGGCCACATCAAGACCCTCGACGATCAGCTCGGCGGCCGGGTCGTCGCGCTGGAACAGTCGTTCGACACCCGCGCGAAGTCGGTCACCGAGACGATCGACAACCGCCTCGGCGTACTCTCGACGTCCTTGACCGATGGTGCATCGCAAGCGATCCAGTCGATCGACTCGCGCCTCACCCACCTCACGGCGTCGCTGACCGATGGCGCGACACAGGCGATCCAGTCGATCGACGCCCGCTTGACGCACCTGACTACGTCCCTCACGGGCGGCGCGGCGGAAGCGCTGCAGTCGATGGATACGCGCTTCACCGAACTCACGCTCTCGCTGACCAATACGGCGGCGCAGGCGGTGCAGTCGGTCGACTCGCGGCTCACGCTGCTGACCTCGACCCTGTCCGACGGTACGGCCCAGGCGATCGAAGCCGTCGACCGCCGCATCAGCGGCGTGACCGAGACGATCGACGGCCGCAGCTCGCTTCTCGCCAGCACGGTCGCTGCGCGCTTCCAGGAAATCCACCAGTCCATCGAGACCAAGGTCGGCTCGGTCGCCAACGATATCGACGTCCGCGTTGCCCAGTTCGAGGACCTGCTCGGCTCGCGGGTCGAGGCCGTGGCCGGCCGCATCGAGAGCAGCGGACGCCAGGCCAGCGACGACCTGATGTCGCGCGCGGAGATGATCTCCACCACCATCCGTTCGCATGTCGAGGACGCCGAGCGTTCGCTGACCAACCTCGTGGTCAACACCAGCGAGACCATCCAGACCGGTGCCCGGACGGCGCAGCAGTCGCTGATGACGGTGTCGTCCGACGTCAATGCACAGCTGAAGATGACCTCGTCCGACGTCAATGCGCAGCTCAAGCTGACCTCGTCCGAGGTCGAGCGCGCGCTGACCGCCGTCGGCACGGGCGCTGCGAACTCGATCCTGACCAGCGCCCGCGAGGCGCAGTCGACCCTGGTGTCCGCATCGGGCGAAGCCGCCAACCAGATCAGGTCCCTGTCGGCCGACGTCGAACGCACCCTGTCGGCGGCGGGCTCGGCCACCGCAGCTTCGATCCTGGCCGGCGCGCGCGAGGTGCAGACGTCCCTCATCACCGCCTCCTCGGATGCCGCCAACCACGTCAAGACGCTCACGGCCGACGTGCAGCGCTCGCTGTCGCTGGCGGGCAACTCGACGGCTGAAGCCATCACCGCCGGCGCACGCGACGCGCAGAGCACGCTGATCGCGGCCTCGACCGAGACGTCGAACCAGATCAAGGCGCTGTCCTCCGACGTGCAGCGCTCGCTCTCGATGGCCGGCACCTCGACGGCCGAGTCGATCACGGCCGGCGCGCGCGAGGCGCAAAACACCCTCGTCACCGCGTCCTCGGATGCGGCGAGCCAGGTGAAGTCGCTCGCGGCCGAAGTTCAGCGCTCGCTGTCGCAGGCTGGCCAGTCCACCGCGGAGACGATCACGACCAGCGCCCGTGACGCGCAGAGCACCCTTCTCGCGGTCTCGGCCGAGCAGACCGGCCAGGTCAAATCGCTCGCGGCCGAGATGCAGCGTTCGCTGGCCATGGCCGGCGGCGCCACCATCGAGGCGCTCACGGCCGGCGTCCGCGACGCGCAAGGAACGCTCGTCACCGCCTCCTCGGATGCGGCGAGCCAGATCAAGTCGCTCTCGTCCGACATCGAGCGGACGCTCACCGCAGTCGGCGCCGACACCGCGGCGGCGATCCTCAACAGCGCACGCGAGGCGCAGTCGTCGCTGACCGCGACGTCGGCGGATGCGGCAAGCCAGATTCGCGCGATCTCGACCGACATCGAGCGGGCGCTTGGCACGGCGACCTCGAACGCCACCAACGACATCCAGACCAGCGCGCTCAATGCGCAGAACGCGCTGATATCAGCCTCGAACGAGGCGAGCTCACGGGTCAAGTCGAGCTCCGCCGACGTCGAGCGCTCGGTGCTCGCCGCCAGCGGCTCGTTCGGCCAGGCCATGACGGCCAAGACCGACGAGATCGTGACCTATGTGCAGCAGCAGGCCGACCGGCTGGCGAACTTGATCGACGCCAAGCGCGGCACGCTGGTGGACGCGATCGGCTCGAAGACCAGCCAGCTCACGCTCGACATCGACCGCGTCACCTCCGACGCGCTGAAGTCGATCGAGACGCGCGGCCAGGCGTTCTCGCAGTCGATGTCGGGCAACGGCAACGAGGTTGCGCGCACCATCAACGCGGCGAGCGAAGTCGCGACCGGAGCGGTCAACAAGTCGCTCAGGGACCTCGAGCAGACCTCGCGCGCGGCGATCGACCAGTCGCGCCAGGTTTCGATCGCGGCGGTCACCGAGATGCAGGAAACCAGCAAGATCCTGCGCACCGACACCGTCGCCCTGTTCGAGCGCCTGCGCGAAGGCAACATCCTCCTCCAGGAGGTGCTGACCGGTGCCCACGACAACCTCAACTCGCTCGAGCGTGCGCTGGTGACCCGCGTCGCCGACTTCGTCTCGGCGATGAACGACGTCACCGCACGCAATGGCGCGGCGACGCAGAACCTCGAAGAGCAGCTCAGCGTCTTCAATACCAAGACCACGAAGGCGCTGGTCGACCTCGGCGAGCTCTCGACCCAGTTCGACGCGCACGGCAAGGCGCTGGTCGATGCCGCTGCCGTCGTCGAGCACAGCAACAAGAACACCACCGCCTCGCTCGCCGAGCGCAAGCAGGCGCTGGAATCGCTGGTCACCACGATCGACCTGCGTACCGCCGACCTCGACCAGCGGCTGTCGCGCTTCACCGGCCTGCTCGATGAATCGCTTGCCGCGGCCGAAGAGCGCGCCCGCGACATCGCGCGCGTCGTGGCGGAAACCGCCGGTGCGGGATCTGCCGCGATTACCCGCCAGTTCGAGGCAGTGCGCGTGGCTTCCGAAGAGGAGCACCGCCA
This sequence comes from Bradyrhizobium sp. UFLA05-109, assembly GCF_054185165.1. Taxonomy (NCBI): domain Bacteria; kingdom Pseudomonadati; phylum Pseudomonadota; class Alphaproteobacteria; order Hyphomicrobiales; family Nitrobacteraceae; genus Bradyrhizobium; species Bradyrhizobium sp. UFLA05-109. Next base: position 83,623 of record NZ_JBBIAR010000026.1, read on the forward strand.
GACCATCGATGCCATGCACGACATCTACCGCCAGACCACCGACGAGGCGGACACGATGTTCAAGCAGTCGGCCGAGAAGTTCGGCAACCTCGTCGCCAGCATGAAGCAGATGGCGTTCGAGATGCACAACGAGCTCGAGGCTACGCGCAACGAGCTGCGCCGCGGCGTGCTCGAGATGCCGCAGGAGGCCGCCGAGAGCACCGCGCAGATGCGCAAGGTGATCGTCGACCAGATCGAGGCGCTCGCCGAGCTCAACCGCATCGTCGCCCAGCACGGCCGTGGCCTCGACGTCACGACCGCGGGCCGCGCCTCGGTTGCGCGTCAGGAAGAACCGATGCTGGCGACCGCCGTCAGCCGCGGCACCGAAACGCGCGTGCGCGACACCGGCAGCGCGTCGACCCTGCCGCCGCCGGACCTCGGCGTGCCCGCCTCGCGCCGCACCGAAGCCCCTCCGGTCGCACCGGCCGGCAACGACCAGGGCCGCGACGGCTGGCTGTCGGATCTGTTGAACCGCGCCGATACCGGCCCGGCAGCTCCGACGGGCCGTGAGGCGCCGCGCGGCCGTCCGCAACAGTCGCCGCAAGCCCCGCAGAATGGCGGCAATCCGCTGGAGTCGCTGTCACTCGACATCAGCCGGCTGATGGACCGCAATCTCGCCGCCGAGATGTGGGACCGCTACCAGCGCGGTGAGAACAAGGCCTTCACCAAGCGCCTCTACACGCCCGCCGGCCAGAAGGCTTTTGACGAGGTCGCCCGCAAGTATCGCGCCGACCGCAACTTCAAGGGCACGGTCGACCGCTACATCGCGGAGTTCGAACGCCTCCTCGACGAAGTCGCCCGCGACGGCCGCGGCCCGCAGGAGCTGCGCAGCCACCTGACCTCGGAGACGGGCCTCGTCTACACCCTGCTCGCTCACTCGGCAGGACGGCTGGGGTAGGCGGTCATACTCGGGAATAGCAAAATGAAAACGGAGGCCTCACAGCCTCCGTTTTTGTTTTAGCCCGCCTGCCCGAACGACAGCCGCTCGGCCAGCACGGCCGCCTGGGTGCGCGAGCCAACCCCGAGCTTGCGCAAAATGGTCGAGACATGGCCCTTCACGGTCTGCTCGGCGATGTCGAGCTCCCCGGCGATCTGCTTGTTGAGCTTGCCCTCGACGATCATCGCCAGAATCCGCAGCTGCTGCGCCGAGAGCGAGGCCATCCGTGCAGCGAGCTCGATATCGGCGCTCTGGATCGAGCCTCTTCCTCCGACATTGGGCGGCATCCAGATCTCACCGGCGAGGATCCTGCTGATCGCCTCGGCCATCTCCGGCAGGCTGAGCGATTTCGGGATGTAGCCGGATGCGCCATAGGCGATGGCGCGGCGGATCGTGGCGGCGTCCTGCCGCGCCGAGATGATCGCGACCGGCACCGTCGGGAACTGCGCCGACAGGATGAACAACGCAGCAAATCCCTGAATGCCCGGCATCGTCAAATCCCAGAGAATCAGGTCGATCTCCTCCGACTGGGCCGACAGCACGCCGAGCGCTTCGTCGAGCGACTGGCTCGCGATGATCTCGAGATCAGGCAGAACGGTCGACAGCGCGCTGCGCAGCGCAGCCTGCACCAGCGGATGATCGTCGCCGATAAGGATGCGCGTGGTCATGCCGAGGAAGATCCCTGTCTGGTCGCGAACTGCCGGCTCAGCACCTCACCTCCGAGGAAGCGCCGGAGCGCGGCGGGCTTCACCGGCTTGAGGAGGAGCTCGCAGCCACGCGCCCTCGCCTCCTTGCGCACCGCCTCGCTGCGATCCCCGGTGACGACCAGCGCGCGGAAATCGAGATCCGCCTTCTGCCTGAGATCGTCGAGAAAGTCCAAGCCGCTGCGGGATTCATCGAGATGGTAGTCGAGCAGCACGACATCCGGCCTGCAATTCATCGCGGCGTCCATCGCTCTTGCGGCGTCGGCCGCGACGACCACGCGATGACCCCAGCCGGTCAGCAGCGCCGCAAGACCGTCGAGAATGGTCGCATCGTTATCGAGACACAGGATCGTCAGCGATCGCACCGTCATCGGCGGCGCAACGTCCGCAGGCTCGCGCTGAAGCGGCATCCCCGGCCCGCGCGCAAGCGGCACGGTGACGGCGAAGCAGGAGCCATGTCCCGGACGCGAGCGGACCTCGACCGCATGGCCAAGAAGGCGCGAGACGCGGTCGACGATTGCAAGACCAAGGCCCAAGCCTTTCTCCGATCCAGGCGCGAGCCGCTGGAACTCCTCAAAGATGCGCTTCTGGTCCTCCGAAGCGATGCCGACACCGGTATCCCACACCTCGATGCGCAGATCAGCGCCGCACCGCCGGCAGCCGAGGAGAATGCGCCCTTTCGGCGTATAGCGCAGCGCGTTCGACAGCAGGTTCTGCAGGATCCGGCGCAGCAGATGCGGATCGCTGCGCACGGCAAGCTTGCAATTGACGACGCGCAGAGCGAGGCCGCGTTCGCGCGCTAGGGCCGAGAACTCCACATTGAGCTGCACGAGAAGATCGGCGATCGGGAACTCCGTCGGCTCGGCGCGAACGGCACGGGAATCATAGGAGGAGATATCGAGCAGCGTATCGAGCACGTGCTCGGTCGAGCGCAATGCGGTGATCGCACTGCCGGCAAGGACGCGTTCCTTGTCGCCTGTGCCGGATTGCAGACTATCGTCGAGCGCTGACAGGAACAGCCGGGCCGCATTCAGCGGTTGCAGCAGATCGTGGCTCGCGGCCGCGAGGAAGCGCGTCTTGCCGAGATTGGCCTGCTCGGCCTCCGCCTTGGCCTGTTCGAGCGCCTCACGCAGCTCGAGATCCTCGTTGGCGCGGCGCAGGGCTTCCGCTGCGCGGTGTCGCTCGGTGACGTCGGTATAGGTCGAGACATAGCCGCCCTCGGCGATGCGATCGTAGACGATCTCGAGCACCGTGCCGTCGGGCCGCGTGCGCTCGTAGAGATAGGGCCATGTCTGCGCCGAGACGTCGCGATTGACCAGCAGCGCGGCGAATTCGGAGGCGGCATATTCGCCGCGGTCGACGTTGAAGCCGATCAGGTCCGCCAGCGGCAGGCCGACGCGCACGAGATCCGGCGGCAGGTCCAAGAGCTCGATGAAGCGGCCGTTCCAGGCCGTGATGTTGAAGTCGGCATCGAACGCGCAGATTCCCTGCGGCACGCTTTCCAGCGTGCTCTGCAACAGGCTGCGGTTGAAGCGCAAGGCCTCCGAAGCCTCATCCAGCATCGCCATCGCTGCGCGGCGCGACAGCGAGTGCCCCTCCAGCGAGGCCGCGATCACCACGCGCGCGGAGGCCGCGCCGATTGCGCCGGCAAGCAGGTTCTCGGTGAAGCGGATCGAATCGAGATCGACGAGGCCCGACGGATCGAGGCGTGGCCCACGGCCCGATCCGCGCGCCGCGAAATAGCCGTCGAAGGCGGACGCGCCGCGCTCGGCACCGACGAAGCGCAGCGCAAGTGCACGGAGATCATCGAGGCGGACCACTACGCGGGAGGACAGTTTTGGAATGGACTCGCGGACCACGCCGTCGGCAAACGCCGCCGCCTGGTTGCGCTCGACGGTGGATTGCCGTCCGAGCGCAGAGAACAGCAGGAAGCAGACGAGGTTGGCCCCGAGGCTCCAGAGCGTGGCATGCGAGATCGGATCAAGCCCTTCAAGACCAAACAGCGCATTGGGCCTCAGCGTAGCGATCTGCCACGGTCCTTGGCGAACGATCTCCTCGACTGCGGGCCAAAGCGGCGCAGCCGAGGGAAGCAGCAGCGTATAGGCCCAGATGCAAAATCCGACCGCGATCCCGATCGACGCGCCGGCCTTGTTGGCGCGTGGCCAGAACAGTCCGCCAACGAAGGCCGGCCCGAATTGCGCGACCGCGACGAAAGACAGAAGACCGATCACGGTCAGCGGGTAGGCCTGGTTGACCAGGCGATGCATGAGATAGGCGAGCAGCAGGATGCCGAGGATCGAGAGCCGGCGTACCGCCACCAGCACGGAAGCGACCGGCCGGCTCTGCGCGCGCAGGCCAAAGAACCGCGAGCGCAGCAGCATCGGCATGATGACGTCGTTGCACAGCATGGTGCTGAGCGCGACGGAGGTCATGATCACCATGCCGGTGGCCGCCGACAGCCCGCCCAGGAAAGCGATCAGACTGACGGCGTTCGCGCCCGCCGCGATCGGCAGCGAGATCACGTAGGTGTCCGGGTCCATCATCGCGCCGAACCTGCCGAGGCCGGCGGCAGCGATCGGCAGGATCAGCAGGCTGAACAGCGCGAGATAGGCCGGATAGAGCCACGCCGCCGTGCGCGAGTGGCCGGGCGCCTCGTTCTCGACGACCGCGACGTGAAACGCCTGTGGCAGGCACAAAAAGGCGATCGCCGAGATGATGATCGTCGAGGGCCACACCGGCTCCGTCGGGTCGAAGGTCAGGATCGTCGAAAGCTGCGGCTCCGACTGAAATTGCGACAGCAGTCCGCCCGGCCCGCCTGACAGGCCGAACAGCACGAACAGTGCGACGATCAGGAACGCGACCAGCTTGACGACGCTTTCGAACGCGATCGCAAGCATCAAGCCGCGATGATGCTCGCTGGCGTGGACATGCCGGACGCCGAACACGATCGCAAACAGCGCCATCGACGCCGCGACCCCGAACGCCGAGTCCTGCCAGAAGCGCAGCGCCTCGCCGCCGGCCCGCTCCGGCTGGAGGATCAGATAATCAAAGCTCTTGCCGACGGCTTTGAGCTGAAGCGCGATGTAAGGGAGCACGCCCAGCAGAGACGCGAGCGTCACGAATGCCGCAAGCACCTGGCTCTTGCCGTAGCGCGCGGCGATGAAGTCGGAGATCGAGGTGACGTTCTGCGCCTTGGCAATGCCGATCACCTTGGCGAGCAGCCTCTGGCCGAACAGCAGCACCAGCGTGGGGCCGACATAGATGGTGACGAAGTCCAGTCCCGTCGTCGCGGCACGACCGACCGAGCCGTAGAAGCTCCACGAGGTGTTGTAGACCGCAAGCGTCAGGCAGTAGCTGACTGCAGCGGCCCAGGATTTGGGCGAAACCAGCGGCCCACCTGCGCTCCGCCGATCGCCCCACCAGGCAATCAGAAACAGCGTGGTTACATAGCCGGCTGCGACCGTGAGAACGAACCACGCCTGCAAGGAATCCTCACTCGAGACAGTCGGATCCGCCCGCGACAGGCGGGTCCGGAGAGCGGGCGGATACTAGAGCGTTTTCAATCGCATGGAAGGTTTTTTCAACTCCGGAGAAAGACCGGCTAAGCCCTGCCAGAGGATCGGCGGCCGGGCGACCGGCCGCCGATCAGAGGACGTGTCAGGCAGCTTCCCGGGACAGCCGCCCCTGCGGCAGGCCCTTGAGCGCGAGGTTCACCACAACCGAGACCACGATGTTGAGGGCGAGCGCGAGCAGCCCGGTGTAGATCGCGACGGTGCCGGCGCCGAAGTCGATGCCGTGCAGCGGCTTCAGTCCGTCCGACCAGGCGAGCCACGATCCACCGGCAAGGCCAACGGCCCAACCGGTCAGGAGCGCCGTGCTCGAGAACCAGTTCAGGTAGAGCCCGAAGATCAGCGCCGGCAGCGTCTGGAGGATCCAGAGGCCGCCGAGCAGTTGCAAATCGAGCGCGAACTGCGTCGGCATCAGGAGGATGGCGAGCAGCGCCCCGACCTTCACCAGCATGGAGGTGATCTTGGCGACCTTCGCTTCACCCGCCGGCGTCACCTTCGGATCGACCCAGACCTTCCAGAAGTTGCGGGTGAACAGGTTGGCCGCGCCGATGCTCATGACGGCCGCCGGCACGAGTGCTCCGATCGCGATGGCTGCGAAGGCAAAGCCGGCGAACCAGCTCGGAAACAGCGTCTTGAACAGCGCCGGCACGACGTCGTTGTTGCTCGCAAGCTTGAGGCCTGCGGCGTGCCCCATATAGCCGAGCAACGCAAGCAGGCCGAGCAGCAGCGTGTAGGCAGGTAGCAGCATCGCATTCTTGCGAATGGTGTTGCCGCCGGACGACGCGAAGATGCCGGTCAGCGTGTGCGGGTACATGAAAGCAGCAAGCGCCGAGCCCAGCGCCAGCGAGGCATAAGGCACGATCTGCGCCGGCGACAACAGGACGCCGCCCGAGCCCTTTGCCGCAAAGGCCGCATCAGCCGCGGTGAAGATCGCGCCGTAACCGCCAAGCTTCGACGGCACGATCGCGATCGCGGCGATCACCACGATGTAGATCATGATGTCCTTGACGAAGGCGATCAGCGCCGGTGCGCGCAAGCCCGACGAATAGGTGTAGAGCGCGAGCACCAGGAAGGCGAGCACGAGCGGCACCTCGCCATGCAGCCCCAGCGCCTTAATCGCCACCTCCATGCCGATGAGCTGAAGCGCGATGTAGGGCATCGTCGCCAGCACGCCCGTTGCCGCGACGGCAAGCTCGAGCCCGCGCGATCCGTAAGCGCCGCGCACCACGTCGCCCGCGGTGACGTAGCCGCGATCCTTGGCGACCTTCCACAGCACCGGCATCACCGCGAAGACGAAAGGATAGACGATGATGGTGTAGGGCAGCGCGAAGAAGCCGTAGGCGCCGACCGCGTAGACCAGCGCCGGAACGGCGATCACCGTGTAGGCGGTGTAGAAGTCGCCGCCGACCAGGAACCAGGTGATCCAGGTCCCGAACTTGCGGCCGCCGAGGCCCCACTCGTCGAGATGGGCGAGCGTCTCGGGCTTGCGCCAGCGCGAGGCGACGAAGCCCATGCCGGTGACGAGGACGAACAATGCGAGGAAGACGGCGAACGCCGCGCTATCGACATCAGTCAACATGGCGCACGCTCCTGTAGACGATGAAGGTGAGGAGCGAGGTCAGCGGCACCCAGGCGAGCTGGTACCAGTAGAAGAACGGGAAGCCGAACAGATAGGGCTCCCGGATATTGTAGAACGGCACGATCATCAGCCCGATGAACGGCAACAGCAGCAACAGGCGTATCACGCTCTCTCCTCCCCTGTGAGTGACAACGACGCGCTTTGCTTGAGCGCGACTTGAGCGCGATGTAGCTGAGATCGGCCGCCGGCCCTCCCCCTACCTTGGCGCGGCCAGACCCCCGTACTTTCGTATCGCGGGACTAACTTCACAGGTGCCGGGAATGCACGAGCGCGCGCGACGGCGAGGCGGCGCGACGCTGGTCGTCGTGGTGCGACCGGTGATGAGTTGGCGGAGAGAGGCCGCTACTGCCGCTTCTGCCCCTGCGCTGCCTGAGCTGGCGCTGTGGCGCGCGCATTCGTAGGTGCTGGTGCGGGCTTCGGCGGCTCGGCCGGCGGCGGGGCCTGTTGCGCGCTGCTGTTGCTGGCGCCGAACAGGACGCGGGTCGGGTTGCGATCGAAATTGTTCACGGCGCGGCTGATGTCGCCGAGGGTACGGCGGCCGTCGGTCATCAGCGCGCCGGAGCGCTTGTCGAAATCATCCGCAAGTTCGCGGATCGACTTCACGGCCTGGAAGAGCTCACCACCATCCTTGCCGCCGGCGAGCGTGTTGAGGCCGAGCATGAGGTTGTCGGCCTTCAGCATGACGCCGTCGACCTTGGCCATGACCGCATCGACGCGCTCGGAATTGCGCGCGAGCGAGTTGGTGAACGTTTCGAGATTCTTGAGCGAGTTCTTTACCGACTCCTGGTTGTCGGCGACGAGCTTGTTGATGTTCTGGAGCGTGCCGCGGATCGCTTCCGTGACGTCCTGAAGCTTGTTCGGGTCGGCGGTGAGCGTCGGGATACCGTCCTCGTCGAGCGGCGGCGCCGGGGCCGCCTCATCGCCGCCCTTCAGCGAGATCGCGGCGACGCCGGTCAGGCCCTGGAATTCGAGGCCGACCAGGGTGTCCTTGCGGATCGGAGCATTGTTCTCGACCATGGCGAGTGCGACAACCCGACGCGGGTTGTCCAGCTTCACCGAGACCACTTCACCTACCCGGATACCATTGAAATTGACGCTGCCGCCGTTGCGCAGGCCCGCCGCCGGCCCCTCGAAGACGACGCGCAGCGGGCTGCGCTGCTTGGTGGTGTGCAGCGACTGGAACCACAGCACGAAGCCGATTGCCGCGGCGATCACCGCCAGCGTGAACGACCCGATCAGCACGTAATTCGCCCGCGTTTCCATCAAGTGCTCCGGATACTCAGCTCATGACCGCGCGGGCGCGCTTGCCATGGAAATATTGCCTCAGCCAGGGATGCTGCGAGGCCTGCATGTCGGCGATCGACCCTGCAGCAATGATCTTACCGTTCCCTAAAACGGCGATGCGGTCGCACGCCGTATAAAGGCTGTCGAGGTCGTGCGTTACCATGAAAACGGTCAGGCCCAAAGTGCGCTGGAGCGTCCTGACCAGCTCATCGAAATCGCCGGCACCGATCGGATCGAGGCCCGAGGTCGGCTCGTCCAGGAAGACGAGTTCGGGGTCGAGCGCCAGCGCACGGGCCAGCGCGACACGCTTGATCATGCCGCCCGACAGCTCCGACGGGAAGCGCTCGGCGACCTCCGGCTTCAGGCCCACCATGGCGAGCTTGGCCATGGTGATCTCGTCCATCAGGCGCTGCGAGACCTTCAGATATTCCCGCATCGGAAATTGGATGTTCTGCCGCACCGTCAGCGAGGAGAACAGCGCCCCCTGCTGAAACAGCACACCCCAGCGCCGTTCGACGCCGCGGCGCTGCGAGCTATTCGACGAATCCAGATCCACGCCGAACACTTCGATGCGGCCGGCGACCTTCGAGACGAGGCCGATGATGGTGCGCGTCAGCACCGACTTGCCGGCACCGGAGGGGCCGACGAAGCCGAGTATCTCGCCGCGCTTGACGTCGAGGTTCAGCCCGTCGAGCACGCGCGTCGCACCGAACTGCACGGTGATGTCGCGGACGCGGATGATGGGGTCTTGAATCTTGTCTTGATTCTCTTGCGCCATCATCACATCCCGATCGATGCAAAGAAGATCGCGAACACGCCATCCATGACGATCACGAAGAAGATGCCCTTCACGACCGACGAGGTCGTGTGCTGTCCGAGCGATTCCGCGCTGCCCTGCACCGCAAGGCCTTCGACGCAGGCGACGATGCCGATCACCGCTGCCATCACCGGCGCCTTGACGATGCCGACGATGAAATGATCGATCGAGATCGCATCGCGTAAGCGCAGCAGGAAGGCTTCGGGATCGACGCCGCCATAGAGCCAGGCGACGAGCCCGCCGCCGTAGAGTGCGGCCATCGCGCCGAGGAAGGCGAGGATCGGCAGCGCCAGCACCAGCGCCAGCATGCGCGGCAGCACCAGGACCTCGATCGGATCGAACCCCATGGTGCGCAGCGCGTCGATCTCCTCGCGCATCTTCATCGAGCCGAGCTCGGCGGTGTAGGCGCTGCCGGAGCGTCCGGCGATCATGATCGCGACCAAGAGCACGCCGATCTCGCGCAGCACCAGCACGCCCAGCATGTCGACGACGAAGATGTCGGCGCCGAACCTGCGGAAATGGAAGATGCCCTGCTGGGCGATGATGCAGCCGATCAGGAAGGTGATCAGCACGATGATCGGCACCGCGCGCCAGCAGACCTGCTCGAGATGATGCACGGTCGAGGTCAGGCGGAACGAGCGCGGACGGATCAGCACGCGACCGCTGGCCGCGAGCACCGCACCGAGCATGTCGACGAGATCGGTCACGGTCCCGGTGAGGCCGGCGACGGCGCGGCCGATCTGCTCCAGCATGCCGGTGATGGTGATGGCACCGGCCTCGACGACCGGCGTCGCCTTGACCCTCCGCACCTCGTCGACGAGGCTCGAATAATTTGCCGACAGGCCCGCGATCTGGGTCTCGACTGCGCCTTGCGTCAGGCTTCGGCGCAGCCGCTCGATCAGCCAGGCGCCGAAGGTGTCGAGCTTGGCGACTTCGGAGACGTCGATGAAGATGTTCGGCCGGCTGCCGGCGAGCTTCTCGGCATCAGCCACCATCCGCTCGAGGGCCGGCGCGAAGCTCGCGGTCCACGTTCCCGTGGCGCAAAGTGCCAGCGCGTTGCCCTTTGCAATCCGCTCCAGCTTTGGATCACCGTTCAAGATGTCCGCTCCCTTGCGAAAGGGTCGGATGAGAAGAGATGGTTGCGCACGCGCCCTTACCTTGAAGAAGGTATCCCCAACCAGCCATAGTTAGTTGCATCAGGTAACCAGCCGGTTCAGAAATTGCCAGAGTTCTAAATGACTTCCAGCAAACTTCCAATGTTGCGGGTGCGAATCGAGCGCTTCCCGATCGCCGGCCTCTTCACAATCAGCCGGGGCGCCAAGACGGAGGCCGTGACCGTCGTTGCCGAGGTGGGCCGGGGCGGCCTGACCGGCCGCGGCGAATGCGTGCCCTATGCGCGCTATGGGGAGACCCCGGAGGCGACGCTGAGGGCGATCCAGGCCATGCAGGAGGCGATCGGGGGCGGACTGGACCGGCGCGCCCTGCAAGCCGCGATGCCCTCCGGGGCGGCCCGCAACGCAGTGGATTGCGCCCTGATCGATCTGGAGGCCAAGGAGGCGGGCCTGCGGGCGTGGAACCTGCTCGACCGGCCGGTTCCGGGGGAGCGCACGACCGCCTACACGATCTCGCTGGGTTCCCCAGAGGCAATGGCGGAGGCGACCGCCAGGGCCGCGCACCGCTCGCTCCTGAAGATCAAGCTCGGCGGCGAAGGCGACCCTGAAAGGATCGCCGCAGTCCGGAAGGCAGCTCCCGAATCGGAACTGATCGTCGACGCCAACGAGGCCTGGACGTCAGCCAATCTGGAGCGGAACCTTTCCGCCTGCGCCGAGGTCGGCGTCATCCTGGTGGAGCAGCCGCTGCCGGCCGGCCAGGACGAGGCGCTGGCGCGCATCAAGCGGCCGCTCGCCGTCTGCGCCGACGAGAGCGTGCACGACCGCTCCTCGCTCGCGCCGCTGCGGGAGCGCTACGACGCCGTCAACATCAAGCTCGACAAGACCGGCGGCCTCACCGAGGCGCTCGCCATGGCCGATGCGGCGCAGGCGCTGGGCTTCGAGATCATGGTCGGCTGCATGGTCGCGACCTCGTTGTCGATGGCACCCGCAATGCTGGTGACGCCACAGGCGCGGTTCGTCGATCTCGACGGGCCGCTGCTGCTCGCGCGGGATCGCGATCACGGCCTGCGCTATGACGAGAGCCTCGTCTATCCGCCGGAGGCCTCGCTCTGGGGGTGAGCGAAGAGGCGATGCCGTGCGGTCCACATCAGCATCGCGCCCGTGCCGGCCATCGTAGCCATCAGGTAATAAAGCGCCTCGCCATAGCGCGCGTAGATCGCGCCCGAGATGATCGAGGTCGTCGAGCTCAACAACCCGCTGATTGCCGCGTAATAGCCCTGCCCGCGCGCCATCTGATGCGCTGGCACGTGACGCACCAGCAGGGTCATCACGCCAACCTGGGTGAGGCCGAAGCTCAATCCGTGCGCGAGCTGGACGATCGCAAGCACCGCGACCGGCGGCTCCTGCGCGGTAATCGACCAACGCGCCACTGCGCTCACGCCTCCGATCACGACCAGCAGCGCCGGATGCAGCGAAAGCCGCGGCGACACCGCAAAGACGATGATCTCCGCGAGCACGCCGAGCGCCCAAAGGCCGGCGATCGTCAGCCCGCCGAGCCCATGAGCCTGCCAGTTGATCGAGGCAAAGGTGTAGTAGGCGGTATGACTGCTCTGGATCAGCGCCGCCGAGGCGATGATCGCAAGGAAGCTCGCATCGCGCAGCAGGCGCTTGCCACCATGCGCGGTGGCGCTCTTTCGTCGCGTGTCGTCCAATGGCTGAAGCGAAAGGCCGGTGAAGGCCGTGATCACCGCAAGCGCGACGATGATCCAGATCAGTTCGCGCGCGGCGATGACGTCGACCAGAAGCCCACAGGCGAGCGCGCCTGCGATGAAGGCCACCGAGCCCCACAGCCGCAATGGCCCGTAGTCGAGCTTATAGCGGGCAACGCCGCGCAGCGCATAGGCGTCCGTCAGCGGCAGCTGCGGCGTCCAGAAGCAGCAGGTGACGATATAGAGCAGCAGCACCGGCAGGGGTTGATGCTGCGTGCCAGCCAGCGCGAAGCCGATCGCCGAGGCGAATGCGGTCAGGATCAGCGCGGCGCGCACGGCCTGATGCCGCTCGGCGATGCCGGTCACGAAGGGCAGTGTAGTGAAGCGCGTCACCGCAGGGACCGCGCTGATGATTCCGATCCAGGCCGGCTCGATGCCGACCGCCTTCAGCCACACCGTGAAGAAGGGCAGATGCGTGCCGAGGACGGCGAACGAGACGCTGTAGAACAGCGCCAGGCGCACGGCGAATCGCCGGCCTTGCGTTGCTGCGATGGGGATTTGTGATTCGCTCTTCATCAAACCAATTGCGATTCGGTCGATATCGTGGTGATCGTTACTGTAACGCGCACTGATTTGCGCGACGAGATTGCCATGGCCACAGAAGCATTCGCCCTCTCGCCTATGTCTGCCCGCGCGGCCGAGCCGAACGAGCAGGATTACGATGCGATCCGCGAGGCCTTCATGGAGACCGCGCGCGGCCGCTGGTTCCTCGGCGAATACGCCAAGCGCAACCGCAACGCCGATACGCGCATGGTGCTCGATGCGGTCGCGAAAATCGAGGAAACCCTTGCAGCGCAGCGCCAGCCTGTCGTCGAGGACCGGCTGCCCGAGGCGCTCGTGGCGATCCGCCGGGCGATTCGCGAGGCCGAGACGATCGCGATCGCGGCCGTCGATCCGGCCCTGCTCGAGACCAGCCTCGGGCCGATCCATCGCGGTGTACGCATCATCAGGGAGATCTCCTGGCGCTGGCGCGAGATCGGCGCCGATGGGCGAATCTGCGACCTGATTGATTCGCAGCTCGCGGCCATCGAAGCCGCCTGCGGTCAGACGTCGACGGTCGACCCCCGCACGGAGCTCAAGGCCGCTTTCGATCTGCTCAGGGACCACATCGAGCGCGTCGAAACGGGAGGCGCGGCGGCGCCTTCCCCCCCGCCTGCTCCGGCGCCCGAGATGCTCGCGATGGCGGACGCCGAAACGGCGATGTCGGCAAGCGAGCCACCCGCAGCGGAGATGCCGCACGAGGCCGTGGCCGTCGCCGGGTCCGGGACCACCGTTGCCGCGGGCGAGGTCGCCGACGAGGTGGCGATCAACGAGACGACGGACGTCGCCAGCGAGCACGAACCGGTCGAGGTCGCAGGAGGCCACGTCGCAGTCGGAGAGAGCGCTGCCGAGGCTGCCCCCATCGCGGAAGCCGTCGACGCGTTCGCGATCGATGCCGCAGCCGAGGCGGAAGACGAAGCGATTCTCGAGCGGATCGCGATGGAGATGGCTGCGCCCGATCCCGAGTTCGACGAGGCGACCGCCGAGCCTGTTGAAGTCGCAGCCCCTGTCGAGACGCCCGTCGCCGCCGCGTCGGTCTTGTCCGAGCCAGTCTTGCCAGAGCCAGCCTTGCAAGAGCCGGTTTCGCAAGAGCCAGACTTGCAAGAGCCAGACTTGCAAGAGCCGATCGCAGCCCAATCGATCGCACCAGTCGCGCCATTCGAGCCCACCGTCGCGATCATCGAACGTCCGGCGCCAGCAGAGGCCTTGGCAGCTCTGCATGCGACGCTGCAAGCCGCCTCGCAGATCTCGCCCCTTCCCATGCCCTCGCCGCTGGAGCCGTCGCTCGGCTCGACGATCCTTGCGAGCGGCATGCTGCAAAAGCCCCGCGCTGCCGCCAACGATCCGCTGGCGCCGATCCGCCGCATGACCCAGGCCGAGAAGATCGCGTTCTTCTCCTGAGGCGAGGTCGCTGCGAGCCCAATAACGAATTCAACGAATTCGAGGCACGCGCTTACCGCATTCTCGCTGTCGTCGCCCGGCTCGACCGGGCGATCCAGTATTCCAGAGGCGGTAGTGACAGGGCCGAGAAGCCGCGGGGTACTGGATGCCCCGCCTGCGCCTGCGCGGGGCATGACACCGAACGCGGGCTTCTCTGTAGTTGAAGGCGCGCCAGGTCAAGAAGCGGTTCCCAGCGTGACTCAGATCACGTTCGGCGCCATCGTGATCTGCATCACGTATCCCTCCCTTGAACGCGGTCTAGCGTCGCCGCAACCAATCTCTGTTCGAGATTAGTCGCTGGGAGCACGCTCATGTTCCGCTTGAAGTCTTTCCTGATTTGCGCGGGATTGCTCGGAAGCCTGTTCGGCTTCGCGTGCAGTCCTGTCTCCGCACAGACCGCCACGCAAGGCAATCCGGCACCGACTGCACTGCAAGGCCCGGAGCAGCGGGTCGCACTGGTGATCGGAAATTCGAACTACAAGAACGCCCCGCAGCTCGCCAACCCCGACAATGACGCGCAGTCGATGGCGCAATTCCTGAACTCGGCGGGGTTCGAGGTGATTTCCGCAACCGACCTGACCCAGAACGACATGCTGAGGGTCGTGCAGGACTTTTCTGCAAAGGTCGCCTCGCGCGGCCCCAACACGGTGGCGATGGTCTACTACGCCGGCCACGGCGTGCAGCTCGCCGGCGAGAACTATCTCGTGCCGGTGGATGCGAAAGTCTCGAACCCCACCGAGCTCGTCAACAACTCGGTCCGTCTCGTCGACGTGATGTCGACGCTGGAGACGATCCCGAGCCGCATGCGTATCGTCATTCTCGATGCCTGCCGCAACAATCCGTTCCCATCCCTGATCGATGCCAATCGCGGTCTTGCCATTGTCGATGCGCCGAACGGCTCGATCGTCGGCTATTCGACCGCGCCCGGTGCAGAAGCACTCGATGGCAAGGGCGATCACAGCCCCTACACCCAGGCCTTCCTGAACGTCGCGCGTGAACCAAATGTGCCGATCGAGCAGCTGTTCAAGCGGGTGCGGCTGGAGGTGAACCACACCACTGACGGCCAGCAGACGCCGTGGGAAAGCTCGTCGCTGACGAGCGACTTCTATTTCTTCGGTGACACCGCGGTTGCCGCCAACCGTGCGCCGATGAACGCGCCGGTCGTGCAGATGGCGTCCAATCTGCCGAGCCGCTCCGCGCAGCAGGCCTACGACTACGTGCTCTCCGAGGGCAATCCCGAGTACTATCAGGAGTTCGTCCGGATGTACCCGCATGACCCGCTGTGCGACCATATCCGTTGGTTGCTCGCCAACCTGCTGATGGCGGAAGCCTGGCACAAGGCCGTTCTCGCCAACTCGCCGATCGCCTACAAGAACTTCTACGACAGTTACGCCAAGAGCCCCTATGCGATGCCGGCATTGAAGCTCCAGATCGAGCCGAAGCAGATCCCGCTGATGCAGGCGACACATTTCCTCGCGCCGCAGACCATTGCGCCGACGCTGAAGCCCGGCAATCTCGGGCCGACCAAGTACACCCCGCTCATCCAGCAGGGCAATGGGGGCGCGCTGAACCACGGCAACAAGCCGATCGACAGCAACGCCACCGGCAAGCTCGGCACGCCGCCCTCCAACAACCAGCCGAACACCACGCCGTCACAGCTCCCGGGCAAGATCGTCACCCTGCCAGCGCCCACCAACAGCACGACCAACAACGGCACCGTGGGCAAGGTCGTGACGCTGCCGGCCACGACCGTGGGCAAGGGCGGTTCGAACGTCGACATAACGAACATCGACGTGAAAACCAACAAAGTCGAGACCCAGAACCAGCCGATCCGGACCGGCAACGGCAATCCCGGAATCGTCAAGCCCAGCACCAATCCGCCGAGCAACGTTCAGGGAGAGACCAACCGTCCGCAACTGAACACGGTGCCCAGCCGGTCGGTGATGAGCACCAACTTCAAGCCGCAATATGCCCAGACGATGAATCGGGCACCGGCGAACGTCGGCATGACTCGCCGCATCGGCTTCATGCACTGATCACTGCTGACTGCGACAACGGCGAAGGGCGAAGCAGCGATGCTCCGCCCTTTCCTATTTGCAGATCGAGACAGGCGAGCGTGGCGTCAGGCCACGAGCTCCGCGAACAGGTCGGCATCGACATTGCCGCCCGAGAGCACGATGACGACGTTCTTGCCGGCAATATCGAGGCGGCCTGCGAGCAGCGCGGCGAGGCCAACGGCGCCGCCGGGCTCGACCACCAGCTTCAGCTCGCGATAGGCAAACCCCACGGCCGCGCCGACCTCCGCATCGGAGGCGGTGACGCCGCGCGACAACAGTTTTCCGTTGATCGCGAAAGTCATCTCGCCGGGGATCAGTGCCATCAGCGCGTCGCAGATCGTGCGCCCGGCGGGCGCATGCGCCTCGCGGTGACCGACGGCAAGCGAGAGCTTGTGATCGTCGAATGCTTCGGGCTCGGCTACGACGAGCTGGGCCTGCGGATAGCGCGCTTTCACTGCGGTCGCTACGCCCGCGATCAAGCCGCCGCCGGAGGCCGGGGCAACCACGATGTCCGGCGCAATACCGAGCGCCGCCATGTCCTCGGCGATCTCGCGGCCCGCGGTGCCCTGCCCCGCGATGACGAAGGGATCGTCATAAGGCCTGACCAGCGTTGCGCCGCGCTTCTCGGCAATGCCGCGCGCGATCGCCTCGCGATCGTCACGGTCGCGATCGTACAGCACGACCTCGGCGCCGTAGGATTTGGTGCGCTCGCGCTTGGACAGCGGCGCATCCGACGGCATCACGATGGTCGCCTGCATGTCGAGGATCTTTGCCGCGGCCGCCACGCCTTGCGCATGATTGCCCGAGGAGAACGCCACCACGCCGCCGCTGCGCTTGTCCTGCGGTATAGAGGACACCTTGTTGAAGGCGCCACGGAACTTGAAGGAGCCGGTCCGCTGCAACATCTCCGGCTTCAGGAACACTTTTGCGCCGACGCGCTCGTTGAGCACGGGGAAGGACAAAAGCGGGGTGCGGATGGCGAAGGGCGCGATCACGCGCGCTGCGGCATCGATATCGGCGGGGCCGACCGGGAGGGGCTGTTCCGTCATGGGCAATTTGTATCCCGCCCCTTGACGGCTGGGAAGACACCGCCGCGTGAGGGCGTAGTCCTAGAGCATGATCCGGACCCGAAGGGCCGCGTTAGCGCTGTGAAGCGGTTTTCCCTCGCGACAAACGCGGAACGCGTTTGCGCGGAGATCATGCTCAAACAATAACCTAAAGCGCGATGACCATTCGTTCCAATCTCATCGCGCTTTAGGCGACGAAACGCGGCTGATCCGGCTCTTGGGCGTGCGGCAGCACGGCGCCGACGGCCCGGATGCTGTCGACGAAGGCGCGCGCCGATGCCTCCCAGGTATGGTTGGCGGCGAATTCGACGCAGTCCTGCCTCGAAATGTCGAGCGCCGCGAGGCAGGCGCTGCGCAGATCCTCGTCCAGCACCCCGACCGGCGCATCGCCAATCACGTCCCGCGGACCCTTCACCGGGAAGGCTGCCACCGGCAGGCCGCTCGCCAGCGCTTCGAGGAGCACGAGGCCAAACGTGTCGGTCCGGCTCGGAAACACGAACACGTCGGCCGCGGCATAGATTTCGGCCAGCGCCTCGCCGTGCTTTTCCCCCAAGAAGATTGCCTGGGGATAGGCCTGCTCCAGGCCGGCGCGCGCCGGACCGTCGCCGACGATCACCTTGGTGCCGGGCAGCTCGAGGTCGAGGAACGCCTGGAGATTCTTCTCCACCGCGACCCGGCCGACGCAGAGGAACACCGGCGCGGGGAAGCAGAGATCGATGGCGCGGGGATAGAACAGCTTGTTGTCGACACCGCGCGGCCACAGCACGACATTGTCGAAACCGCGCTCGCTGAGCTCGCGCGCCAGCGCCGGGGTAGCGGCCATCACGGCGCGGCTGGGCGCGTGAAAACGGCGCAGCGCCCGCCAGATCAGCGAGCCCGGAACCGGCACCCTGGCGCGGACATATTCGGGGAAGCGGGTGTGGAAGCTCGTCGTGAACGGCAGCTTGTGCTGCCGGCAATAGCGGCGGACCATGACGCCAATCGGCCCCTCGGTCGCGATATGGATGCTGTCGGGACGCGCCTCCTCGATCAGCTTCGCGATCCTCGCCGGCCGCGGCATCGCCAGGCGCACGTCGCGATAGCTCGGCATCGCGAAGGTACGGAACGATTGCGGGGTGAGGAAGGAGAACTCGACGTCCAGCGCCCTCGCAGCGTCAGCGAGCTTGGTCAGCGTCCGAACCACACCGTTGACTTGCGGGTGCCAGGCGTCGGTCGCGACCAGGATGCGCATCATGCGGCTCTTGCCGCGACCTGTGGAACGGCCGCAGGCTTCTGCAACTGATCCGCCCAGGTGATGATCTCGAAATGGCCGTCATCGTGCTCGACGAGCGCGGTGCAGCTCTCGACCCAGTCGCCACAATTCATGTAGCGGATGCCGTTCTCGTCGCGGATCACGGCATAGTGGATGTGGCCGCAGATCACGCCGTCGGCGTCGTGGCGCCGGGCTTCGGCGGACAGCGCCTGCTCGAACGCGCCGATATAGTTGACCGCGTTCTTGACCTTCTGCTTGGCCCATTGCGACAGCGACCAATAGGGCACGCCGAACATGCGGCGGAAGAAGTTGACGAAGCGATTCATCTGGATCGCGAAGTCGTAGGCCTTGTCGCCGAGATGAGCGAGCCAGCGCGCGTTCTGCACCACGAGGTCGAAGATGTCGCCGTGGATGACGAGGTAGCGCTTGCCGTCGACGCCGGTGTGCACGGTGTTCTCGACGACGTCGATGCCGCCGAAATGCGTGCCGTAATAGTTGCGCAGGAATTCGTCGTGATTGCCGGGCACGTAGATGACCTTGGCGCCCTTGCGCGCCTTGCGCAGCAGCTTTTGCACCAGGTCGTTATGCGATTGCGGCCAGTGCCAGCTCGATTTCAGCGCCCAGCCATCGACGATGTCGCCAACGAGATAAATCGTGTCGGCATCGTGGTAGCGCAGGAAGTCCAGCAGAAGGTCGGCTTGCGAGCCGCGGGCCCCGAGATGAACGTCGGAGATGAACAACGTGCGAAAGCGCCGCTCCGGGCTCTCGTCACTCACATCGTAACTTCCCATGCGCCAGCCTGTAACAATATCCCGTGACAGGGGGATGACCGATTGAACCTGTGAGGCACCCTCAGATACGAATCAAACCTTGCCTCGCCCCCTTCGCGGATATCAGCCGCATGCGACAATCAGGCGACATGGCGCGGCAGAGGCCTCCGCAAAACTCCGGGAACCCATAGGTTTATTGGTTAACGCCAGCGGCCGCCGCGCACTGCCGTCGCCATCGCGGCCGAGGTCAATAGAACTTGTGGAAATGATGGATCGGCCCATGGCCGTGACCGACGCTGAAGCGATCGGCAGCCGTAATCGCCGCGCTGATCCAGGCCTTGGCGTTGCGCACGGCCTGCTCGAGTGGCTCGCCCCGGGCGAGGCCCGCCGCAACCGCCGAGGATAGTGAGCAGCCGGTGCCATGGGTGTTTGGGGTCGCAACCCGCGGCGCGGCGAGCGCAATCACGCCGTCCGCGCTGACGAGATAGTCGATGCTCTCGGCGCCCTGCCCGTGCCCGCCCTTGATCAGCACCGCGCGACAACCAAGCGCGAGCAGGCGACGCCCCTGGCTCTCGATCTCGGCCTCGCTCTCCGCGACCTGCTCGTCCAGCAGTGCGGCAGCCTCGGGCAGGTTCGGCGTGATCACCGATGCGAGCGGCATGAGTTTTGTGCGCAACGCCTCGACGGCTTCTGCCGCCAGCAGCCGGTCGCCGGAGGTTGCGACCATCACGGGATCGAGCACGACATGCCGTGGCGACCATCGCGCGAGGCTGGAGGCGATTGCATCGATGCTGGCCGCCTGCGCCACCATGCCGATCTTGACCGCGCCGACATCGAGATCGGAGAACACCGCATCGATCTGCGCGGTCACGAACGCGGCGGGCACCGCATGAATGCCGGTCACGCCTTTGGTGTTTTGCGCGGTCAGAGCCGTGATCGCGGAGGCGCCATAGACGCCGAGCGCCGCAAACGTCTTCAGGTCGGCCTGGATGCCGGCGCCGCCGCTCGAATCGGAGCCCGCGATGGTGAGCGCTATGGGCGTCGTCATGGCGCGGCTTTCGGATGGATCGGGGGCATGGTCTGTCCTAACGCGCATACCCGGGGGTAGCAAGTTCGCTTGCTAAAGCCGGCCGATTTTGGCCTATTAGCCGCCAAATCATGCCTTCGGAGCAACCGCGATGGTTCCTTTCTTCGTCCAGATCAAATGCAAGCTCGGCCAGTCCTACACGGTCGCCAACGCGCTCGCCGAAGCCGAGATCGCCTCCGAGATCTATTCCACGGCGGGCCACTATGACCTCCTGGTGAAGTTCTATGTCGACAAGGACACCGACATCGGCCACTTCATCAACGAGAAGGTGCAGATCCTGCCGGGCATCCAGGACACCCTCACCATCATCACCTTCAAGGCGTTTGGCGGCCGCTAACTGTCCTGCTTCCGCTTCGGCGGCGGCTTGGGTCCCTCGACCGGCGGCAGCGATTTCAGATATTCGGCCATCGCGGTGCGGTCCTCGGGCGTGAGCCGCGCGAGATTCTTGATCACCGGCCGCATCGCGCCGGAGGCGCTGTCGCCCTCGGGCATGTCGCCGGTCTCGAGGAAGTCGGCGATGTCCTTCTCGCTCCAGTCGCCGATGCCCTTTTGCGTGATGTTCGGCACCCAGCCCTCACCGTCCGGACTGGGGCCACCGGCAAAGCGTTGCGACGTCATGAGGCCGCCGAGCAGATTGCGCGGGCTATGGCATTCGGCGCAGTGGCCAAAACTGTTCACGAGATAGGCGCCGCGATTCCATTTCGGCGAGCGCTGAGCAACCGCGACGAACGGCTTGCTGTCCATGAACAGCCATTTCCAGACGCCGACATTGCGGCGGATGTTGAAGGGAAACGGCAGATCGTGATCGCGCACCTTGCCCGGCACGGCGGGCAGCGTCTTCAGAAAGGCGAAGAGATCGCGGACATCGTCCACCTTCGCATGCGCGTAGGACGTATAGGGAAATGCCGGGAAGTAATGCGCGCCATCAGGCGAAACGCCTTTCATCACCGCATTGACGA
This sequence comes from Bradyrhizobium sp. UFLA05-109, assembly GCF_054185165.1. Taxonomy (NCBI): domain Bacteria; kingdom Pseudomonadati; phylum Pseudomonadota; class Alphaproteobacteria; order Hyphomicrobiales; family Nitrobacteraceae; genus Bradyrhizobium; species Bradyrhizobium sp. UFLA05-109. Next base: position 104,665 of record NZ_JBBIAR010000026.1, read on the forward strand.
AATCGGCCTCGCTCCAGCGTCCGATGCCGTCGGCCGAATCCTGCGAGATGTTGGGCGCGTAGAAGGTGCCGAACGGCGAGCCGATCGCAAGCCCGCCGCCGAGCCGCAGGCGGTCGGGCTGGCCCGGCACCGCATGGCAGGCCGAGCAGCCGCCGGCGTTGAACAGCTCCTCACCGTTGGCAAGATCGGGCGCGCGCGAGGCTGCAGGTAGCGCCATGGCGACCGGCGCCGTGAGCCACCAATAGAGCGCGAGGCCGAGACCGGCGGCAAGCAGCGCAGCAATGATCGTTCGTCGCAACATTCACGAAACCCATCGATGTCCGACGAACTTAAGGCTGCGGCTACCGCCGCTCCAGCCACGAATAATTTAGATGGTTTGAACGCTTGAGGGGAATAAATTCCAAGTCGCGCTGTTTGGACGTTTGCCACCTTTCGAGGTCAACAGGGAGAGAACCATGAACAAGCCCCTTTTTGCCACGCTCGCGCTGACGGCTGCCGTTGCGTTTGCCGGACCCGCCTGCGCGGAGAAACTGAAGGCGACGCTGGACGGCAAGGCCGAGGTGCCAGCGACGACCAGCAGCGGCACCGGCACGGCCGATCTCGACTATGACGCCGCCAGCAAGAAACTCTCCTGGACCGTCACTTATTCCGGGCTCTCGGGCCCCGCGACTGCCGCTCACTTCCACGGCCCTGCCGAAACCGGCAAGAATGCCGGCGTCGCGGTTGCGATCCCGAATGCGGCGTCGAGCCCCGTCAAGGGCGAAGCGACGCTCACCGACGCGCAAGCGGCCGATCTGCTCAGCGGCAAGTACTACGTCAACATCCACACTGCAGCGAACCCGGGCGGCGAGATCCGCGGCCAAGTGACGAAGTAAGCGCTGCGAAACGTTTCCGCACACAAGGCCGGACGCTCGCAGGAGCGCCCGGCCTTTTCAAGCCAGCGATCGAAGACATCGCGCGCCCGCTTCGATGGAGTCATGACGAGCCCTGCATGTATCGAACAGGGTTCTCCGGGTCCGACGTGAAGACGTCGGCAACTTCCGTGAACAGCAGTGACATCGCATTCTGCTTCAGATCATCGAACCTCTCGAAACTGAAATTGTTGCCGCCCATTCGTAATTCGCCGAGTCGTCCCGCATATCCGCTTACGATCGGCGCGCCCTGCCTGGTCACCGCCACGTACACGCTGATGTAGTTCTTCTGAAGAGCAACACCGATCACCGGCCATTCGGTGCTCTTCCCGGATTTGATCGCATAGCGAAATTTTCCATAGCCGATCATCTTCATCCGCATACCCGCCTCTCCCGCTGGTGTTCCCCTATGGAAAAACCGCTTGAGGGCCGGAGCAGCCTGAACGATCAGCCTGTGGAGGTTGACCAGGTCATGCTTTCGCTCCGGATCGAAATCGAGATAGGCCTGCAATGTGTCTGCCGTTACGCGGAACATGTGAGTCTCGACTGCTGTGGTTGAGCCAATACGCTGTCGGCGAATGGAGTTTTGCTCCACCCGAAGTTTGCCACGCGCCGACACCGCCTGCTTGATCGAAATTGATCACCACCAGACGCCGACGCGCAGCTTGCCTTGCCCATTGGAAATTCGATGGTTTGACCGGTGATTTCGGGTTATGGTCGTTGGTCGCACGCTTTGCGCAGGCGGCCGACTTTTTCGAACACGATGCAGAGTTCGCGCCGGGTTGCCGTTTGAATGGCTGAGCCAAGCGACGGCGCGTGACAAGGTCAGGTCATGGGCGTGTCGACCGATTTCCTCAACGGAGGCGGAAACATGGGCGCGCTGATGCGCGCTCACGATTGGTCGATGTCCCCGCTCGGTCTACCAGACCAATGGCCGGATACGCTCAAGTCAACAGTCGCAACTTGCCTCAATTCCCGCTTCCCAATGGTCGTCTGGTGGGGGCCGCAACTCATCATGCTGTACAACGATGCGTGGCAGCCGATCCTGGGCGAGACCAAGCATCCCCATGGCCTCGGCCGGCCGGGCGCGGACTCCTGGCCCGACACCTGGTCGATAGTCGGTCAGCAATTCGAAAGCGCCCTCAAAGGCGTCGCGAACTGGTCGGAAGACCTGCTGCTGGCGAGCGACCGCCACGGATACATGCAGGAATGCTATTTCACGTATTCACATAGTCCGCTGATCGATGCGACCGGCAAGATCGTCGGCGTCCTCACGGCCGTCGTTGAAACGACCGCGCGCATCCTGACCGAGCGCAGGATGCGCGTCCTGGGCGCGCTGTCCAAAGCAACGATCGAAGCAACGACGGGTGCCGTGCCGATCGAGGAGACCTGTCAGAATCTCCTGGATCTGCTCTGCTGCAACAATCCCGACATCCCGTTCGCCGTTCAATACAACGCCGACGAGAACGGGCACGCTCGACTCGTCGCCGCAAGCCAAATCGATTGCGCGCTGTTTCCGTCCTCGGTATCGGCCCTATCACCCGACGATGAATGGGGCATCGTCAACGTCCTCAATACGCGTACGCTGCGGATCATCGAGCGATCGCCCGAACCGCGGCCCGCGCTGCCAGGCGGCGCCTGGCCTGAGCCAACGACGCAACTCGTCGCATTGCCGCTTTTGCGCAAGAGCCCCGGTAACAACCTGGTAGGCGCGTTGCTCATCGGCGCCAATTCGCGCCTGCGTCTCGATTCAGAATATCTTGATTTCCTGATGCTGGTCGCCGCCGAACTTGCGGGATCGATATCGGCCCTCCAGAGCATCGAGACGGAACAGCGCTCCGCGCGAGCCAAGGAGCTTCTCGTGCGAGAATTGCAGCACCGAAGTCGCAATTTGCTCGCGGTGGTCCGGTCAATCTCGGAACGGACGCGTGCGGCGAGCACCTCGCTCGACGATTATGCAAGCGACTTCAATGGGCGCCTGGCCGCGCTTTCGCGGGTTCAGGGCCTTCTCTCCCGCGAGGCGTCGGAAGCGATTGGCCTTGATGAGCTCGTGCACATGGAAATGAATTCGCTGGGCGTGGCGGACTCCTCCGACGTCTCGATCGGCGGCCCGAACCTGGCCCTTCCCCGGGATTCCGTGCAGATGCTTTCGCTCGCTCTGCATGAACTGGGGACCAATTCCATCAAGCACGGTGTCCTCAATGGCTCCGGCGGCACCCTGGAGATCCGATGGCAGCTGGCAAGCACCGACAAGCCCGCTCTGCGTTTCGAATGGAGCGAACACAGACTCAAGCTCGCCGGACTGGTCGTATCGCATCGACATGGATTCGGCAGGACCCTGCTCGAACAGGGACTGCCCGGGCAGCTTGGGGCGACGACGCGGTTCGATTTGCGGCCCGAGGGCTTGCAGTGCGTTATCGAACTACCCGTTGAACCCGCAACGTGACGGCTGGGGAATAAGGCGAGCGATACCGATCCCACTCGCCCCACCTATCCCTCCGGGCTGCATGCGCAGCGTCAGCCACGCCGTGCGGCCTTGATCGCGGCGACGTCGATCTTCGTCATGCCCATCATCGCTTCGAATGCGCGCTTTGCTTCGGCACCGCCGGCCGCCAGCGCCTCCATCAGGACGCGCGGCGTGATTTGCCAGGAAATGCCCCACTTGTCCTTGCACCAGCCGCACGCGCTTTCCTGCCCGCCATTGCCGACGATGGCGTTCCAATAGCGGTCGGTCTCCTCCTGATCGTCGGTCGCGATCTGGAACGAGAAGGCTTCGTTATGTTTAAACATGGGACCGCCGTTGAGGCCGAGACAGGGCACGCCCGCGACCGTGAATTCGACCGTCAGCACATCACCCGCCTTGCCGGATGGGTAGTCACTGGGAGCGCGGCGGACAGCGCTCACTTTGCTGTCGGGGAACGTCTCGGCGTAGAAGCGGGCAGCAGCTTCGGCATCCTTGTCGTACCAGAGGCAAATCGTGTTCTTTGCCATTCGCAAGTCCTTTCAGTTCCACTCCAATCAGGTTCATTCCCCATCCCCGTCCGAGACAGGCAGTCTTGTCGATGCGCTCCAACCCTGTCCTTTGCCTAGCCATCATATCGTCGCAGCCAATGGCAATTTCTTGACTCGTCCCGCGTCAGCCATCAGATTTCGGACATACACTCGCGCGCGTTGCTCGAATCGAGCCGACGTCCACGGCTCTACCGAACGGGTGGTGTCGATCCATGAGCTTTATCATGCTGGCGACCAGGGGACTTGTGCGCGGGAAAGCTGGCGCGCTGCTCGCGCTTGTGTCGTCAGTCGTCGCGGCCGCGGCGCTTGTCTCGTCCTCCGGATCGGTCGTCGCACAAACCGACATGGAAAAGCAGGCTCAGTGCGAGCTGTCCTTCATCCGCGACACGCGATCGCCATTGGCGATCCAATACATTCGCTCCGCCTGCAACTGGCTCGCTCTCAACGGCGACTCCCTGTTGAACGAACGAAGCAAGGGCTACTATGCCTGCCTCGTGCAGCAGCTCTCGGGCGCCCAGGCCAATGAAGCCGCGGCCGCGATCATCTCGGCATGTCGCACCTCAAACCCGCTTTGACTCGCCGATCGCGCGCCTAGCGCATGATCCGGAAAAGTGTGGAGCGGTTTTCCCTCGCGACAAACGCGGAACGCGTTTGCGCGGAGATCATGCTCAAACAACAACCTGAAGCGCGATGACGATTCATCCTAATCTCATGCGCTTTTAGGCCGCGCTCAACGCCTGGGTGAGGTCCGCGATCAGATCCGAGGGATTTTCGATGCCGATCGAGAGCCGGATCGTGGAATCCAGAACGCCGATCTTCTTGCGGATATCGGCTGGAACGCCGGAATGGGTCATCGTCGCAGGCAGGCTGGCCAGCGATTCCGTTCCGCCCAAGCTCACCGCCAGCTTGAGGATTTGCAGCGCGTTCAAAAATTTCACGGCCGCTTCCTTGCCCCCAACGATGTCGAAGGAGAACGTCGATCCCGCGCCCAGGCACTGCCTTGCGAATACACGTCCGGCCGCCGAGGCCTCTTCGTGATGACCGAGGTAGTGAACCTTCGCCACCTTGGGGTGGTCGCGCAGGAAGTCCGCCACAAGGCGCGCGTTGCTGTCGGCTCTCTCCATGCGGATGCTCAGCGTCTCCAGGGAACGGCTGATCATCCAGCACGAATGCGGATCGAGTTGCGTGCCGATGGCGCCGCGCAGCGCCTTGATGCCCTTGATGACGGCCTTTGCGCCGAGCGCGGCGCCGGCGATGAGGTCGGAGTGACCACCGACATATTTGGTCAGCGAGTACAACGAAATATCCGCGCCGTGCTCGATCGGCCGCTGAAACACCGGTCCAAGCAGCGTGTTGTCGCACGCGATGATCGGCGTGTGGCCCTGGGCGTTCCCGATCGCGTCGGCAACGCGGCGGATCATCGCGATATCGACGAGGCCATTGGTCGGGTTGGCCGGGGTTTCGATGATGATCAAAGAAACACGGCCCTTGCGCATGGCCTCGTCGGAGGCCTGCTTGACCACGGCTTCGTCGATGCCATCGGCGAAGCCGACGGCGCCGATCGAGAGGCGCGCAAGCGTGTTCGTCAGCAGGGTTTCCGTCCCGCCATAGAGCGGCTGGGAGTGCAGAATGACGTCGCCCGGGCGGACGAAAGCGAGGATCGTCGTCGCGATCGCCGCCATGCCGGATGAGAACAGCGCACAGCTCTCGGTACGCTCATAGACCGATAGCCGGTCCTCGACGATCTCGCTGTTGGGATGATTGAACCGCGAATAGACCAGGCCCGCCCCCATCCCTTCCGGCGGCTCGCGCCGGCCAGAGACGAAATCGAAGAAGTCCTGCCCGTCCTCGGCCGTCCTGAACACGAAGGTCGAGGTCAAGAACACCGGCGGCTTGATCGCGCCTTCCGAGAGTTGCGGATCATAGCCATAGGTCAGCATCAAGGTTTCCGGATGCAGCATATGGTTGCCGATGTGGGTCTTGGACGGGAACGGTTTTGCCATGGCCTGTCTCGCTGTTCTCGATTCGGATCCTCGCCGTGCGTTGGAACCCTGCAAAGGAAAGGCGGTCAGGAGCTGGATGCGCCGGCATCCAACGACTCATCGTCAACGTCGCGGCGGCTGGCGATCAGGATAGCGCATACGCGACGCTATGGCAGCGATCGGTCAGGCGTGGCGGACAGATTTTCTCTGTTGGGTTTTCGTAGCCCGGATGAAGCGCAGCGTAATCCGGGACAAACCGAACGGCTCGCGCGTGCTCCCGGATTTCGCTGCGCTCCATCCGGGCTACAAGCTACGAGCTCTACCGGTCCGCAAGGGGCCGACCGGCTACTTCAGCTTCACGCGGTACGTGTCGTGGCAGTCGGTGCAGCGGTCGTTGATGCTGGTGTAGGCGGCCTTCAGGCTCGCGAGGTCCTTGACCTTGCCCTTGACGTCCGCGATCGCCTTCTGCACCGGTGGTATCTTGGAGTCGAAATCGGCCTTGTTCTGCCAGACTTTTGGCGACGCGCCGTAGGTCGCATTCACCACGTCCTGCTTGGGATTGACCTCGAAGGTCTTGGCGATCTTGGCGACATCGGCTTCGAGGTTCGTCAGCGCCTCATCGACGGCCTTCTGGTTGTAGTGAATGTCGCCCTTGGTCATCTTCAGGATGACGCCATACATGCTCTTGGCCTGCGAGCGCATCAGATTGTCCTGCTGAACGGCAATCTCCTGCTGCGCCATCACGGCGCCCGCACCCAGCAACAAGGTGCCCACGACAACAATCGTCCGTTTCATCTGGTCTTTCTCCGGGCTCGCAGACGTTTCACGAGCATGATCCGGAAAGGTGTGACGCAGTTTTCCGAAAAGATCATGCTCAAACAACAACCTAGGGCCGCCCACCCGTTCCACGGGAAACGCGGCCCATCCCCTGAATAGAACCCCGCCGCGGGGTTTTATTCCCGCGTGCGAAGATCACGCATTTAGAGGCTGTGACGACGGCGGTGCTCGTTGATCGCGATCCACACCCGCTCCGGGGTTGCCGGCATGTCGATGTGGTCGATCTTGTATTCGCGCCAGAGGCCGTCGACGATGGCATTGACGACCGCGGGGCACGAGCCGATCGCACCGGCCTCGCCCGCACCCTTCACCCCCAGCGGATTGGTCTTGCAGGGAACGTTGTGGGTCTCGAACACGAACGCCGGACCATCGGCCGCGCGCGGCAGCGCGTAGTCCATATAGGTGCCGGTGACGAGCTGGCCGTCCCCCGCGCCATAGACCACCTGCTCCATCAGGGCCTGGCCGATGCCCTGCATGGCGCCGCCATGCACCTGACCGGCAAGCAGCAGCGGATTGAGCGTCTTGCCGAAATCGTCGACGATCACGTAGTTGACGATCTTGATCACGCCGGTGGCCGGATCGATCTCGACCTCCGCCAGATGCGTACCGTTCGGATACGTGCCGTCGGCGCTTGCGAAGGTCGCACTGCCGTTCATCTTCGATGGGTCGGCGCCGGGGCGCTTGGCGAGATCGGCAAAGGAGATCGAGCGGTCGGTGCCGGCGATGCGGATCGCGCCGGCCGAAATCTCGAGGTCGCCTGCGCTGGCCTCCAGCGCCTGCGCCGCGATCTCCTTCAGCTTCTTGCCCAGCTCGCCCGTGGCACGCTCCACGCAGACGCCACCTGTGGGGATCGAGGCCGAGCCGCCGGTGCCGAGCCCGGTCGCGATCTCGTCGGTGTCACCCTGGTGGATATGCACGCGCTCCGGCGGTAGGCCAAACTGCTCGGCAACGATCTGGGCGTAAGCCGTCTGGTGACCCTGCCCGCTCGATTGCGTGCCGATCAGGACGGTGACGTCGCCATTGGGGTCGAGCCGCACGTTGGCCGTCTCTTCGCCCATCACGCCACAGATCTCGACATAGCTCGCGAGGCCAATGCCGCGGACCAGGCCCTGCTTCTTGGCCGCCTTGGCGCGCTTTCCGAACTCCTTCCACTCCGCGATCTCCATCGCGCGCTTGAGATGCGCGGCGAAGTCGCCGGAATCATAGACCTTTCCGGTGGCGGTCTTGTAAGGCAGCGCCTTCGGCTGGATGAAGTTCTTCCGACGAATGGCATCGGGCGTCATGTCGAGCTTGCGCGCGCAGGCATCGACGAGGCGCTCGATGACATAGGCCGCCTCGGGCCGGCCCGCGCCGCGATAGGCATCGACCGGCACGCTGTGGGTGAAGATGGTGCGCACGCGGCAGTGGAAAGCCTGGATGTCGTAGAGGCCCGGCAGCATGCCGGCGCCGCCGTGCGGGATATAGGGCCCGAAGGTCGACAGATACGCCCCCATGTCGCCCATGAGATCGCAGTCCATCGCGAGGAACTTGCCGTCCTCGGCCAGCGCCATCTTTGCGTTGGTGACGTTGTCGCGGCCCTGCGCATCGCCCACGAAATGCTCTGAGCGGTCGGCCGCCCATTTCACCGCCTTCTTCAGCTTTCGCGCGGCGACCGCCATCAGGGCGTATTCGCGATACGGAAACAGCTTTGTGCCGAAACCGCCGCCGACGTCGGGGCAGATCGCCCGCATCTTGTCGGTCGGAATGTTGAGCACGTTCTGGCAGAGGATGTCGCGCAGGCGGTGGCTACCCTGGCTGCCGACCGTCAGCGTCAGATGGTCGCGCTTGGCGTCGTATTCGCAGACGGCCGCACGCGTTTCCATGAAGCTTGCGACCACGCGCGGATTGACGATGGAGATTTCAGCGACCGCATGCGCTTTCGCAAAGGCGGCTTCGGTTGCGGCCTTGTCGCCGATCGAGACGTCGAACAGCACGTTGCCGGGCTTGTCCGGCCAGACCTGCGGCGCGCCCTGCTTCACGGCATTGACGACGCCGGTCACCGCCGGCTGCGGCGTCCACTTGACCTCGATCGCCTCGATCGCGTCGCGGGCCTGGTCGATGGTCTCGGCTACCACGAAGGCAATGGAATCGCCGACATGGCGCACCTCGTCCTTCGCAAGGATCGGGTAAGGCGGACCGGTGAACGGATCCGTTTCGAGATTGAACAGGCACGGCAGATTGCCGAGATCCCCGACGTCGTCGGCGGTCAGGATCAGCGCGACGCCGGGCAGCGCGCTGGCGCGGCTCACATCGATCGTATACTTGGCGTGCGCGTGCGGCGAGCGCAGCATCAGGCAGCGCAAGGCCGCGTGCGGCGCATAGTCGTCGGTGTAGCGGCCCTTGCCGCGGATCAGTACGTCATCCTCCTTGCGCAGCACGCTTTGGCCAACGCCGAACTTGATGGGAGCAGCCATTTTCTCTCCATGCCCTCATGGTTGTTTTGCCGCATATTGCAGCGGAACGGCGGGCAGCGCAAACGGCTTTAGCCATGCATGAAGGTCGCAGGCCGGGAAATGGCACCGCTCACCCGTCATAGCGGGAGTGCGCGAAAGGGCCCCGGCCCGCTCATTTCGCCTTGGAGGATGGGCGCAAAGGCTTCGGAGCGGCCACGATTGTTCGCCAAGCGCAATCCGCTCCCGACGCTTGATCCGTTACATCACACCACGGCCCCATAGATACCTCGTGCTATCTCTCAGCGTATCGATAGCTCGCTGACCGGTGATGTAGTCGACTTCAGCGCGCGTCAAGCCGATGTCCATCAGCTCCCTGTCACTCAGATCTTGCAAGGTGGTTCGTGAGCTCTGGCGTTGGCGCCGCTCCTGAAACGCACGCCAATATCGTTGAAGCAAGCCGAGGATGCTCCGCGTTGGTGCGATGGAAGGGGCGAGGCTGAGCTCTGCGGCATCGCGCCCGGTCTCGGACGTGATGTTCGTCTGTTGGGGTGGCATCGGATGCTCCTGCTGTTGTGCCGGCAGGGAGCGTGGCCAAACAAAAGGCCCCGTCCGATGCCGGCGGGGCCTGGTGAAAAAGATGTCGTCGTCGAATTCCTAGCGCGCGACTCCTTCCACGGCCCAGCCGAAGCGGGTCATGTCCTTGAAGTTGACGTTGCGCACTACCGTGTTCATGAGGTGCCAATACCACGGCGATCGGACAAAATCAAGGGATGTGCGGAGGTCGGCTACATCCTGGAGGCGAGCAGCTCGCGCCGGCGAATTCGCCCCCCGCAAAAACGGACATGACGAATCTATTGACGTTCGCCTAGCCGCGCACGAGCGAGAGCAGCCAGGCGCGACCGAATAGCACGAGGATGCAGAGCCCATAGACGATGGTGCCGCCGACAGCCAACAGCGCCAGCGTCAATTCGTCGTGGAAGCGCATCGAGGCAAGATAGGCACCGCCGAAGCGTGCGATCAGCCAGAAGGCGACGGCGAGGATGATCCCGGTCAGCAGGAATTTGACCAGCGACAACAGCCAGACGCGGTCCGGCACGAGAAAGCCGCGCCGCACTGCGAAGAAGAGCACCAGCAGCAGATTGGTCCAGACACCGACGGCGGTTGCCAGCGCCAGGCCGATCTGGGCGAGCGATCCCATCAAGGCAACCTTCAGGGCGACATTGACCGCGATGCCGGTCAGCGATGCCCGAACCGGCGTTGCCGTATCCTTGCGCGCGTAGAAGGTCGCGACCGCGCTGCGGATCAGCACGAAGGGGATCAGGCCGATGGCATAGGCAGCGAGCGTGGCGCCCGCGGCGGCGGCATCGGCCTTCGAGAACGCGCCGCGGGCGAACAGCGCGCGCATGATCGCCTCGGGCACGGTGATGAAGGCCGCGACGAAGGGCACCGAGAACAGCAGCGTGAAGTCGAACGCGCGGCGCTGCGCCTTCATCGCACCGTCGTGGTCGTTGGCCGTGATCCGCCGCGACATCTCCGGCAGCAGCACCGTGCCGATGGCGATGCCGATGACGCCGATCGGCAACTGGTTGAGGCGATCGGCATAGTAGAGTGCCGACAGCGCGCCTGCGGGCAGGAAGGTCGCGATGATGGTGTCGGCAAACAGAGCAACCTGCGTGCCCATCGAGCCCAGTGTCGCAGGCCCCAGCGCCTTGAAGAAGCTGCGGACGTCTTCATCGAGCTTGAGCGGCGCAAAGCGCGGCAGCCCGCCATGGCGCGCGAGATCACCCGCGAGCAGGAAATACTGGAGGAAGCCGGAAATCAGGACGCCCCAGGCGGCGGCATGGCCGGCACCTGGAAACCAGGCGGCGAGCGCCAGCGTCATCATCATCGAGACGTTGAGGAAGATCGACGCGGCCGCGGCACTTGCAAAGCGCTGCATCACGTTGAGCATGCCGCCGTAGAGCGTCACCAGCGTGATCAAAAGCAGATAGGGGAATGTGATCCGCGTCAGCTCGATCGCGAGGTGTCGCTGCTCGGCGTCCTCGGAAAAGCCGGGCGCGAGAATGCTCATGGCCTGCGGCATGAACAGCCAGGCGACGACCAGCAGCACGAGCTGGGATGCAAACAGCAGCGTGAAGATGCGGTCGGCGAACAGTTTTGCTGCCGCCTCGCCCTTCTCGCCATGGACATGGGCATAGGCCGGCACCCAGGCGGCGTTGAAAGCGCCCTCGGCAAAGATCGCGCGGAAGTGATTGGGCAGGCGGAGCGCCACGAAAAAGGCGTCGGCAACAGGGCCAGCGCCGAGGATCGCCGCGAGCATGATGTCGCGGGCAAACCCCGTCAGCCGCGAGAGCAGCGTATAGCCGCCAACTGTGAAAATCCGCCCGAGCATGCGCCCCTTCTAGAGCCTTATCGGTCAACCGATAAGGCTCTGAAGTCTGATGCGATCAAAAAAGACGGGGTGTTCGGCTGTTCACTTCCAACCGGGGAGAGGTCGGATTGCGCCTGGCGATGCGCATTGCTGTGCCCTCTCCCCTTGCGGGAGAGGGCTGCGCCGCGAGTAAACACAAACTCATTGGGGTGAGGGGTTTCTCCCCGCCCGTTCCATGCGGAGAGAGACCCCTCACCCGTCTCGCCGCTCTGCGGCGAGCCACCCTCTCCCGCAAGGGGAGAGGGGAAGTGCGGCAAAACGGCGAAATCAGGTTGAGATCGCGCCGCGCACGGCCGCGATGATTCGCTCCTGGGCCGCTTCGTCGAGATAGGCGTGCATCGGCAGGCTGATGACGTCCTCCGACAGGCTCTCGCAGACCGGCAGGCCGCCGTCGGCGACCGGATAGTGCCTGTAGGCGGTCTGCTGATGCATGGACTTCGCATAATAGATCGCGGTCGGCACGCCCTGGGCCTTCAGTGCGGCGGCAAAGCCGTCGCGGTCCGTACCCTTGGGCAGACGGATGGTGTACTGCGCCCAGACCGAGGTGCAGCCGGGCGCGAGCCGCGGCACGGTGACGACGTTGGACAGGCCACGCGCATAGCGTTCGGCCACCTTGTTGCGCGCCGCGATCTCGTCGTCGAAAATCTTGAGCTTCTCGATCAGGATCGCGGCCTGCATGGTGTCGAGCCGGCCGGTCAGCCCAAGCCGCACGTTGTCGTATTTGTCCGCGCCCTGGCCGTGGACCCGGATGCTGCGCAGCGTGTGTGCAAGTTCATCATCGTCGGTGAAGATCGCGCCGCCGTCGCCGAAGCAGCCGAGCGGCTTGGCCGGGAAGAAGCTGGTCGTGGTCGCCAGCGCCAGCGTGCCGAGCTTGCGGCCCTTGTAGCTCGCGCCAAAACTTTGCGCGGCGTCATCAATCACGAACAGGCCTTCGGCCTCGGCGATCGCGGCGATGGCGTCGTGATCGGCGGGTTGTCCGAACAGGTCGACCGGAATGATCGCGACAGGCCTCAAGCCGGCCTTCCGGGCGGTCGCAATGCCGCGCTTCAGGGATTCGGCGCTCATGTTGAAGGTCGCCTCATCGACATCGACGTAGACCGGTGTAGCGCCGGTGCGCGCCGCCGGCGAAGCGGTTGCGATGAAGGTGAACGACGGACACAGCACGGCATCGCCAGGCCCGACGTTCTTTGCCATCAGCACCATCAGAAGCGCATCGGTGCCGCTGGCGCAGCCCACCACATGCTTGGCGCCGCAATAGGCCGCGAGCTGCTTCTCGAGCTCGGTCACCTCCGGGCCGTTGACGAACTGGCAATGGTCGAGCACGCGCGTGACCGCGGCATCGAGCGAGGCGCCAAGCCGGCGGCGCTGCGCGCCGACATCGATGAAGGGGATGGGATCGGAACGCAGATGCTGGTTCATGGCGCCTTGCGGGTTGTCTTGCAGATTCTGGGTGGTCGACATCGAGACGGATCAGCCGGCGACGCGGCGCGGCCCCTTACGGGCTGCGGATGCCGCGGCAGGACGACTCGGCGCCTCCAGGCAGCGCGTGGCGATCTCGAGGCTCGCAACGCCCTCATCGCCCGTCACCGCCGGCGTCTCGCCGTGGCGCACCGCGTTGAGGAACGAGATCAGCTCGGCGCGCAGCGGCTCGTCATGACCGACCGGCAGATGCCGCATCGAATAGCTGCCGTCCGGCTTGAAGCCGAAGCATTCGGTGACCTGGCGCGTCAACAGATCGCCCATGACGTATTTGCCGCGGGTCGCGACCGTCACGCTGCGCGCCTTGAACGGCGTCAGCCAGTTGGTGTTGATGTGGGCAAGCACGCCCGACGCGGTGCGGAACTGCAACAGCGCGATGTCCTCGCGCTCGGCGACCGCACTCGACAATTGCGGTTGCACCTCGACGATATCGGACTCGGTGAACCAGCGGATCAGGTCGATGTCATGCACGGCGAGGTCGATCACCACGCCGACATTCGACATCCGCGGCGGAAACGGACCGACGCGCGTGATCGCAATGGACAGGATGTCCTCGCCCGCGATCGCCTGCTTGACCGCAGCGACCGCCGGATTGAAGCGCTCGACGTGACCGACCATCAGCGTCACGCCGGCCTCGCGGGCAGCAGTGACGATCTCGCGCCCCTCCTCCACTGTCGATGCGATCGGCTTCTCGACCATCACGTGGACCTTCCTGGCGATGCAGGCGAGCGAGATCTCGTGGTGCAGGTGGGTCGGCGCTGCGACCGTGACGGCATCGACGCCTTCGGCGACGAGCTGATCGAGCGTCTCGAAGCACTGGCAATCGGCAAGCTCGGTCGCACGCGCGCGGTGCGCCGGCGAAGGATCGACCACACCGACCAGACTGACGCCGGGAAGCCCCGCGAGCACGCGCGCGTGGTTGCTGCCCATCACGCCCGCGCCGATCACACCGACACGCAAGCCGGCCTTTGCCGGTGCAGATCCCTTGGAACTCATATGATCGAACCCCGATTCAACCCAAATCCCCGGCCACTTCCTAGCATGAGCGCCACATTTGTGGCGAATGCCGACATCGTAAGCCGGACACGATTTGATTCAAAAAATTACACGTTCCCCGGGCCTTAGCTCAGTTGGATGCCGGCCTTTGGGCCCGGATCACGTGATTCGGAGTTGCTGTTACGACCTTTGATAGTCGTCTTCAATCCGGATGATATCGTCCTCCCCGAGATAGCTGCCGGTCTGGACCTCGATCAGCTCCAGCATGATTTTACCGGGGTTCTCCATTCGGTGCACGGCACCCATCGGGATATAGATCGACTC